>MWBZ01000007.1 GCA_002069765.1 bacterium ADurb.Bin243 | reverse complement strand
TTATAGAGGGCTTTAACAACAAAATAAAACTAATCAAGCGGAAAGCCTATGGTTTTAACGATATGGAATATTTTACTCTCGTTGTTAAAGAAGCATTTTTTAGCAACTAAATTGGAGAAGATCCATTTTTTTAAAGAGGGTGGGGTATATGTCAGGCAGTAAGGTTAAACTCCTGGTGAACTTTTCTTTGTTTACGGTCGTGGCGGTTTTATTCGTCTTTCTTTCCGCCGGTTTTTATGCCGCTTGCGCTACTGAAGAAGTCGCGGCGGCCGGGGCCCATATTTCATCGGCTACGGCCGAAGTAGCTGCCAGCGCTCATTCGGGCGGCGGCCACAAGGTGACTTACACGGTTCCGCCATTGTTAATGATCCCGTTTGCCGCGCTTCTGCTCGGAATCGCGTTAATGCCTTTTATTAACAAACATTTCTGGGAACATAACTATCCTTACGTGTCTTACGCCCTCGGCGCTTTTGTCGTGTTTTATTATCTTTTCGCCATAGGCGGCAGCGCGGGTACTAAAGTGCTTCATACGGCCCTCGAATACATATCATTTATAGCCTTGATAGGAAGCCTTTTCGTCGTTACGGGCGGCATAGTCATAAAGCTTAAAAACGAAGGCAATCCGGTCATCAATTCGGCCGTCCTTTTCATAGGCTCGATACTCGCCAATATAATAGGAACTACAGGCGCATCCATGCTTTTAATCAGGCCTTTTATCAGAATCAACCATCGCAGAATCAGGCCTTATCTTATAATGTTTTTCATATTCACCATAAGCAACGTAGGCGGCGCGCTTACACCTATCGGCGATCCCCCGCTCTTCCTTGGATATCTTCAGGGCGTTCCGTTTTTCTGGGTAATAGAAAACGTAATCCAGATGTGGGGCGTAGCTTTGTTTTTAATAATAAGCATATTCTTCGCCGTGGATTATTTTTATTTCTCAAAAGATAAAATGCACGGTCTCGAGAAAAAAGCGGCCGCTTTAGCCGGACACGCGGCCGAACATAAATCGGATGAAACGGTTCATGCCGCTGAAAAGAAAGAATCAAAAAAGAAAAAGCACCATAAAAAACACGAGGAAGAAGACGACGGAATACTTCCCGATGAAGATGAAAGCTTAAAATTCAAACTTCTCGGCGTTACCAACTTTCTCTTTTTATTCATTATCCTGGTAGCGGTGTTCCTGCCTACTCCGTGGCGCGAAATTATAATGCTCGGCTGCGCGGTGGCCGCTTATAAATCCACGCCGGCTAAAAACCACATTGAAAACGGCTTTAATTTTGAACCTATCAGAGAAGTCGCCATCCTGTTCGTAGGTATTTTCGCGACCATGATGCCCGCTCTCGACTGGCTCGAAGCCAACGCGGCGAGCCTCGGCATAAGAACTCCAGGCCAGTTTTACTGGGGTTCCGGTGTTTTATCGAGCTTCCTCGATAACGCGCCCACATATCTTAATTTCCTATCCGCGGCTAAAGGTTTGAACGGCGTGGACCATGTTTCAGCCCTGCTCGCCACTCCCGCGCTGTCGCAATACGTTATAGCAATATCGCTGGGTTCGGTTTTCTTCGGCGCCATGACCTATATAGGAAACGGCCCGAACTTTATGGTTAAAAACATTTCCGAACAGATGAACGTTAAAATGCCTTCGTTTTTCGGTTATGTTTTCCTTTACTCGCTGCCCGTTTTAATACCTGTATTCGCTCTCGTATGGGCTATTTTCTTAAGATAAACGGTCCCGAATAAATACGCAGGACAAATAAAAAAGGGATTGCCCGGAAAGTCGATTTTCAGGCAGTCCCTTTTTATTATGACTTTTAATGAACCTATTAATATTATAATAATAAAAATTTCCGAAAAATTTGACAAAAGGGTTTTTAGCGATTATAATTGTTATATACAATAAAAAAATTGGTTTAAAAACTATTTAAATATTTGAAAAGCGTTGCAAATAAAAGAATTTTAATGAACGACATCGTTATTTTTTTATAAACGACCGCAAGGAGATGAATTTTATGCTTAAAAAATTTTCTAGAGCGTTTTTATTCGCGTTTTTACTTAGCCTGTGCTTTTCCGCTTTTAATTTTGCGAACGCGGTGCCTAATGCTAAAAATAATTTCGAACTTTATTTCGGACCGTCCGAAGACCGCGCAAAAACCATAGATAACTTTTTTATCGAATTGATCGATTCGGCTAAAACATCCATCGACGGCGCTTTTTTCGAATTCCGCCTCCAGAGCATAGTGGACGCTTTTATAAGGGCCCACAAACGCGGCGTTAAGATAAGGCTCGTTACCGATACCGATTATTTTTCAAATGAATTCACCTCCGCGCTCGTAAAAGCCGGAATCAAAGTCAAGCCCGACAATGACCGCTCCGCTTTAATGCACAATAAATTCGCCATAGTAGATTCAAATAAAGTATGGACCGGTTCTTATAATTTAACCGATTCGTGCAGTTATAAAAACAACAACAACGCCCTTTGCTTTTATTCAAAAGAATTAGTTGCCATATACCAGAGAGAATTTGACGAAATGTTCGTAGAAGATAAATTCGGTGCGTCGTCGCCTTCTACCGTTGAAGAACAAAAAGCCGAAATATCCATAGGCGGAGAAAAATCCCTCGTAGAAGTATTTTTCGCTCCTGAAGATAAGCCGAACGCTAAAATATACGAATTATTAAGCCAGGCCAAAAAAGAAATATATTTCATGCACTTCGCTTTCACGGCTAATGAAATATCTGACCTGCTCATAGACAAATCCAAAAACGGCGTAAGAGTATCCGGAATTTTCGATTCGAAACTTTACCGTTCCACCGGGCCTTATTCTGAATTTTTTAAGCTCACCAGCGCGGACAGCATAAATATAGTTCTCGCCGATAATCCCGACGGCAAGTTCCACCACAAAGTGTTTATAGTAGATCCCACGCTGCCAGACGGCTTCGTTATAACCGGCTCTGAAAATTCATCCAGCAACGGCGATCGCACTAACGATGAAAACGTTATTGTAATACATAACGATAAAGTCGCCAAGGCTTATTTTACCGAATTCAAAAGACTGTTCGGCAAGTTTTCCACGGCTTACGCTACGTGCGTTAATTTATACTTCAAACCCGAGCAGGATATCGAACATATAAGCATGGTTTTCAATACAAACGGCAAGCCCGTCGATAAAATAGAAATCGGTTATCCCGCCCGCTGGACCCTTACCGGAAACGAAAGCGTGCGCCTTCTTACCATAGATCAAAAGCCCCTTCCGAAGGGTTCGCTTATATTCAACAGAAAAGGCTTCAGCGCGGTTAACTTAAACCTCAAGGCGTTCGGCAAATCCAGCTTCGTGGTATTCGATTTCCAGAAAATGAAGGCGCCTAAAATAAAAGGCGGCTATAATTTATATATTAAATCGGCCGAAAAAACCGAACAGAAAGCGTTTCCTCTTAAAACCCAGCCAGGCATATTCATAGCCGACTCGCTTTCGGGAGACTGCATAACATCGTTCGACGCCATGCTCCAAAAAATGCAGACTTCCTATTCGGAACTGCTCTCCATTCAGGAAAATTCCACCAATCCCGAAATTTTTGAAAAACTCTTCAAAAATTGGCAGGCTAACTATTTTGAAATTAAAGAAGTTCTGCTCACTGACGCTAAAAACCGCAACTACGAAAGAATAGACAGGTTCCTGGCCATATACGCCACGCTCGGCGCCGAAGATAAAACCAAGATGCCAGGCCTGACCGAAGGCCTCGAAAAAATATTCAAAGCCAGCGCGGCTTCCGGCGATGAAGAGGCGGCTAAAAGATTAAAGATGCTTAAATAAGAATAAATACCGATAATTAAGATTTTAAAACTAAAATAAAAACTTCCGGCGGCATAAGGCGCGGCCGGAAGTTTTTATTTTGAATCGATGGCGCTAAACGGGCGTCGGATAATTCCGGTTTAGAGGTTATATTTCAGATACGTCCATCTCCATCGCCACGAAAGAGCATGGCGAGATAGGGCTCAATTTATCTTCCGAGGCCCCGAGGAAACTTTTTCCGAACATATCGTAAATATTGGATTTTACCTGTATCTGCGGAAGCCGGCCCAGAAAGTCTTTTCCGTCGAAGTAGAAGGCGAGCTGTACGGGCGAGGAAAAATCTCCGTCCGGAGTGAAGTCTCCACCGGAAGCGATATAAACCAGGACGGCTTTTTTTCCTCCGAGAAGTTCTTTAATAGATTTTACGGTGTTTTTAAGACGGCCGCCCGGAAATCCGGAGCGCGGAACGGCGTCGAATTCGCCGACGGCGCTTGCGGTTTGCTGAAATTTATATTCCGCCGCGGTTTTTTTATCCGTGTAAGGCCTTAATATAACTCCGTTTTCGATCAAAGGGCACTGATATCCGTTGTTGACCGAACCTTCCGCGTCGAAAAAACAGGTGAAATCGGTATAAGGATCGCACGACTGAATGAAAGAAAAATTTTCTCCGAAAGCTTTTTTGCCGATAAGGCCTGTGAAAAGAGAACTTTTGGTTCCGATCTTCATTCCGTCGAGTTCGGATATTAATTTAGAGTAAATAAGCCCGTCTTCGGATAAAAATACTACGGGCTGGCGGCCCTTCTTTTCAAGCTTCATTTTTTTATTGAACGCCGAGCATACCCTGTCGATCTCTTTTAACGTCTCTTTCTTATCGTATGTTTTGCCGTGAAAATCAACGAAAGCGTCCATTATGTTAGACGATTTTTTTTCTTTTATGAGAAGGCCCAGTTCGAAATATCTGTTTTTATAGCTCAGATCCAGGCCGGCGTTATTGGATATGCGCGCTTCGGATTCGATCATGCACATTTCATGTGAAAAAATGAAATCAGGCCTGCTTTTTCGAAGCTCTGAAACAATGTCCTGCGCTTCGTTTACAAAATCGTCTTCCTTGATGATTTGCGGCAGGTGAACGAAGGATTCCGTCCGGTTCGAAGACGGAGGAAAGGCGTAGGGTATATTTTTTTTAAGCGCTTTTCTGGCTTCCGCCGTGAGTTTCGCTTCATCGCAGTTTCCTATGGCGGAACCTATCCCGATGCTTTTGCCGTTGTAAGCCCTGATGGCGGTTTTAGAAATATCCTTTTTTTTAAGCGATTTGACTTGCGTGTTTTCTATATTTATGATCGAATGTTTCGAGCGTATGAAATATTTTTCTATAATCATCGTTTACCTCAATAAAATTATTACTGGACGTTCATGTTTTTAACGAATGTGTAAGGCCCGCCGAACGATACCGAAAGCGGATATTGCGCCATTTTGCCGCAGCCGCCGCTGACGAATGAATAAATTTTTATTTCGTCTGACAGCCCGCTAATATCGTTGAGCGTTTCGAATACGTTTCCGGTTATGACGGCCACATTCAGCGGCCGGCCTATTTTGCAATCCTTGATTTCGTAAGCGAGCGACGGCGCCAGGGTGAACGTGGACATGCCGGAACCGTGCTTTAGCTTTTCGACGTATATTCCGTTTTTAACGGTTTTGAAAAGCTCGTCGCGCGTCATATTTCCGGCCTTTATATAAGTATTGGTCATTCTTACGATCGGTTCGAACTCGAAGTTCACGGCGCGGGCGTTTCCGGTTACTTCTTCGTCGAGATCGGCCGCGGTAGCGGCGCTGTGAAGCCGCCCGGAAAGTATTCCTTTTTTTATGAGAAACGTTTCTTTTTTTATATTTCCTTCGTCGTCGAAGGGGGCTTCCTCGCCGTCCGGATGACTTCCGCCGTCGCAGATGGTAAGTATGGGCGCGCCCACTTTTTTTCCTATAGCCCATTCTTTTTTCATGGTTTCGTCGCCGGTCATGAAATCCGCTTCGCTTTTATGGCCGAAGCTTTCGTGCGCGAATATGCCCGCGGTCATTGGAGAAAGTATTACGTTATACCTTCCGGGTTTGACGGGCACCGATTCTTCTATGAACGAAAAGCATTTTTTCAAATAAGAGTTATATTCTTCTTCATGCCCGAAGAGGCTTTTGAAGTCTTTTGCGCATACCTGAAAAGATTCGGGCATCATCTTCTTTTTATACGCCATGTCAAAACTCAAGATGGCTCCACATTTTTGATTGTCGAACTCGACGCGGGCGCCCTGCGACGATACGAATTTTTTTACGACGCGCCTGTCGGAATAAATTGCTCGCCACATTTTAATTTTGCTTTCGGAGTTCAACCTGCCGAAATAGCTTTGAAGGTATTCGTCTTTTTGCGAGTTTTTAATTTTTTCGACCGAATTTTGCGCGTAGTTAATCCTCTTTGCATCGTTAACCTGCATTTTTTTAACGGTTTTGTTTTTTAAAATGCCGGGATTTTTTCTGGCCACGCATGCGAGAGAATCTATTTCGGCCTGCAGCCCTTTTATATTGGTGGTGGCGCTGTAATACCATCTTTCGCCGTCGAAAACACGTATGAAGGCCCCGCTATATTTTCTGGTCCTGTTTTCGTCCAGTTTATTCAGGGTATATGCTATTCTGGTTTCGAAAACATCTTCTATCCTGACGTCGGTATAGAGATTTTTAGGGAATTTAAACATTTTTTCTCCGCCTATCGAATAAAACTTATTAGATTTTTATTTATATCGCTTAAAATTATACCATAAAAATCATCAAAAATCAGCTTTAGCGGAGCTCTTTTTTTATTATTCGTAATTTTTAATCAATATCTGGCTTCCCGAAGCTTCGGCGCCGTCGAGAGCGTAGTTTGTTCCTCCTACTTCCATGAATTTATGGTTTTTATTGTTTTTAGCGCCGGTAAGGTTTATATAATGCGTTCCGGGTATCAGGAGTTTTTTAGACGGGTCCGCGCTGGTATAGCCAGCAGGCATTTTAAAGAGGATTTCCTTCGAATCCTGCCCCCATTCGATATTTGAAGCCGGAATTTCCGGAAGGTCGTTTAAATCTTCCGCCCCCGGCGTTATAGGCTGCGATTTAAGGCTGGGCGCGTTATAATATCTGAAAATAGAATCGGCGGTAGCCAGAGGATCGCTCGACGTGGAAACGGCGTTGGAAGAGGCCGCGGCTTTTAAATTAATTCCGTTTTCGGGCAGGCGCGCTTCTTTATTGAAATAAAGATGCAATACGTCGTAGCACCTGTCGGTTTCCAGCGGGTCCATGAAATTTCCTCCGAGCGGGTTTACCTCTAATTTTGCCGAAACGAGCGTGAGAGCGCCTATATAGGTTATCACTATATCGTCTTTATTTTCGGGAGCGTTTTGCGCGCCGTCTTTGTGCTTTCCGTCCGGGCCTTTTGAATACACGACGCCTTTTTTATAATCCTGTTCGTAACGGTTGCCCCAGGGGTCTTTTAAAGTGTCTATAGTGGCGACGTATTTGCCCTTGAGTTCTTTCATGTATTTATCCTGAACGGTCGTTCCTTCGAGCGAGTTGAATTTTTGAATGGCGTTTACGAGAGTGTCGCAGTCCTGCTTCGCTTTAGTCATCTGAGTGTCTCTTATCATATCGTTGAACTGCGGCAGCGCCACCGCGACCAGTATGCCTATAATGGCTATTACTATCATAAGTTCTATAAGAGAAAAGCCTGACCGGTAATTTTTAAAATTTACGCTCGTCATAATAATCACTCCTTTATTTTATTTTTTTGCGATTTATTTTACGCACTACTTAATTGCATAAGCCGTGCCGTTTTGATTTGATTTTTGAAAACTATTTAAAACATGCGGTTTTGGCTGTGAACCGGCCCGGAAAGGCAGGCGCAAATTTACGCGGCCATTGCAAATTGCGACGCGTTTTTGCAAAACGCGGCTTTTTATCGCATACGCGTGATATTGAATTTATGAGATTTTGAGTTAAAACTGAAATATTTTCCTTGAAAAATATCATAATTTATGGTAAATTCATTATCTAAAATTATGGCCAGAAAAAAAATCATTAAAGAAGAAATTAAACCTGAAATAATTGCGGAAGAGCAATTTAACGTTCTTTGCCGCGACTGCATTAACGATTGCAAACAGAAAGCGGGCGTGGCTATTTTATCATGCCCTCAGAAAATAAAGATAGACGAACAGCTTATGCTGTTTAATAAAAACGGCAAACCCAGAAAGTGGAGGTAATTATCTTGGAAGAAATCAGCATGGAAAAGGCTTACAACCCTAAAAACGTGGAAGAAAAATGGTATAAACTGTGGTGCGAGCGCAATTACTTCAGGGCTAAAACCGGCCCGGAATTCAATAACGCCAACTCTTTTACCATAGTGATACCGCCCCCCAACGTGACGGGCATTCTTCACATGGGCCACGCGCTGAATTCGACGGTCCACGATATAGTCATCCGCTACAATAAAATGAACGGCAAGAACGTTCTATGGCTTCCGGGTACCGATCACGCGGGAATCGCCACACAGAACGTCGTCGAGAAAAAGCTGGCGAAAGAAAAAATAAGAAGGCAGGACCTCGGCCGCGAAAAATTCGTCGAAAAAGTATGGGAATGGAAAAACCAGACGGGTTCCACCATTATAAACCAGCTCAAAAAGCTGGGCGCATCCTGCGACTGGTCGCGCGAGCGCTTCACCATGGACGAAGGGCTGTCCGAAGCCGTAAAAAAAGTATTCGTCGCGCTTTATAAAGAAGGCCTTATTTACCGCGGAGACCGCATAATCAACTGGTGCCCGCGCTGCACCACGGCTCTTTCCAACGACGAGGTCGAATTCCACGATCTGGCCGGAAAACTCTGGCATATTAAATATCCCGTCGTAAAAGAAGCCGGAAGAAACGATATCCCCGATTATATAATAGTGGCCACCACGCGCCCCGAAACCATGCTCGGCGATACCGGCGTTGCCGTTTCGCCCAAAGACGACCGCTATAAGCACATGATAGGCATGAAGGTAAAACTCCCTCTGGTGAACCGCGAAATACCCATAGTCGCCGACGAGTACGTCGATATGTCCTTCGGAACGGGCGCGGTAAAAGTCACTCCGGCTCACGACCCCAACGATTTCGAAATAGGCAGGCGCCACAACCTCGAAAACCTCACGATTATGGACATCCGCGGCGTCATAAACGAAAACGCCAAACCTTACGCCGGAATGAGCAGGTTCGACGCGCGCAAAAAAGTGATAGCCGACCTCGAAGAACAGGGCCTGCTGGTCAAAATCGACGAACATCCGCACGCGGTCGGCCATTGCTACCGCTGCGACACCATAATAGAGCCTTACCTTTCCACGCAGTGGTTCGTCAAAATGAAACCGCTCGCCGAAATAGCCATAGCGGCCGTGCGCGACGGAGAAATAGAGTTCATACCGAAACGCTGGGAAAAAACTTATTTCCACTGGCTCGAAAACGTACGCGACTGGTGCATATCCAGGCAGCTGTGGTGGGGCCACCGCATACCGGTATGGTTCTGCGAAGACTGCGGCGCGGTGAACGTTTCCGAAACGGTAGCGGTTAAATGCGAAAAATGTTCTTCCACAAATCTCAGGCAGGAGGAGGACGTTCTCGATACATGGTTTTCTTCTTCCCTGTGGCCGTTTTCGACTCTAGGCTGGCCCGAAAAAACCGACGATCTCAACACTTTTTATCCAACTAGCGTTCTGATAACGGGTTTCGATATAATATACCTGTGGGTCGCGCGCATGATAATGATGGGCAAGAAGTTTATGGGCAAGATCCCATTCAGCAAAGTGTATTTCACCATGCTCGTCCGCGACGAGAAGGGCGAAAAAATGAGCAAATCAAAAGGCAACGCCATCGATCCTCTCGAAATAATCCAGAGCTACGGCACCGACGCGCTCAGATTCACCCTTGCCGCGCAATCGACCACTACGGCCGATCTCAACCTTTCGATCAGCTCGATCGAAGGCTACCGCAATTTCGCGAATAAAATATGGAACGCCGCCCGTTTTTCGCTTATGAATCTCGACGGCTTCGATTCCAATAAAATATCGGCCATAAAGAAGCTCAGCGATCTGGAACTGGAGCTGCCCGATAAATATATGCTCTTAAAGCTCGAAGAGCTTATTAAAACGGTAAGAAAAAATATCGACGAATATGAATTTTCTCACGCAGCCATGGCCGTTTATGAGTTTATATGGTCCGAGCTGTGCGACTGGTATATAGAAATAATCAAACCCCGCTTTTATTCCAAAGAAGAAGGCGACAGGTCGAAAATAGCCGCCAGCGCCGTTTTAAATTATATATTCGTGGAAACCATGAAGATAGCGCATCCTTTCATGCCGTTTATAACTGAGGAAATTTACTCTTCTTTCGCAAAACTTCCGTGCGAAAAGGAATCGCTCATGCTTTCGAGCTATCCGAGCGCCGAAAGTTTCGCCGCCAGGACCGGATTTAATATGTCCGAAGAAGAAAAGAAAAACGTTTACGCGTCGTTTAAATTTTTAAAAGAAGCCATAGTGGCTACCCGCCAGATAAGGGCCGAGCTCGGCGTATCGCCCGGCGTCCAAATCAAGCCTCTTTTCGTGTGCGGCACGGGCGCGGTAAAAGACGCTCTCGAATCCAACGCGCGCTGGATAAAAGCCGTCATGCGCGCCGAGGAAATCAGCCACAGCGCTGAAATGTCCGAAAAACCAAAAGGCATGGCGGTATGCTCCATAATGTCCGAGATCAAGTCGCCGGCCGGCGATATGACCCGCGTGGATATTTACGTTCCGCTCGCCGGGCTTATAGACATAAATAAAGAAAAAGACCGCCTCTCGCGCGAAATAGCCAAAGCCGAAGAAGAGCTCGCTCGCGTGAACAATAAGCTGCAGAATAAAAATTTTATCGAGCGCGCGGCGGCCGACGTGGTGGAAAAAGAAAAGGCGAAACTCGAAAAGTACGCCCAGATAAAAGAAAAACTTATATCCACTATGAACTCGCTCGAGGAATAACCGTCCGCTTTAAGCGGCCCGCGAAGGATTTAGCGGTAGCGGGGCGGAACGCGGCCATTAATTTAACCGGGGCTGAATGCGATGGGCGTTAAAGACGAAAATAATATAATAATCGAAGCGGGAAGCCTCGAAGAGGCGCTCATTAAAGCGTCCAAGCAATTCGGCGTGGAGCGCGAAAATATTAAATACGAATTCATTTCGGATTCGCACGACGACGCTCCGCCCGGCCGTTTCGGCGGCGTTAAGATTAAGATTATCGACGATTTTTTCGTGAGGCACGAAAGGTTCCGTAACGAGATAGCTATAGATAATCTTATAAAACAGGCCGAGGCTTTCGCAAACACCAAAGACGGATTTATAAGGCTCGAAGTTATAGGCGACGACGTGGTCCTTACTATTTACCCGCACGTTGGCGCGGGAAAACCCGTCACTATCAAAGACGCCTATGAGCGGCTGAATAATCCCAGGTATATAGGGCTCGTTAAAAAATCCATAATGGCCGCTTTCGAGCCCGATAAAGTAAGAAAACCCCACGTGGTGGCCAGGCTCAATCCCGAGTATAAAGACGTTGACGCGCGGCCGGTCTTTGAAGCGGCCGGCGATAAAATGGGGCTTTATTTAAAATTCGTCCCGCCCCGCGGATTCGGAAAATTCCCTAAATACGATGAAATAGAGCGCCTTGTTTACGAACTTGGCGTTAAAACTCAGATCGACAGGCAGGTAGTTGAAAACGCGATTAAAAACAGGGTGAGCAATTCCTCTTTCCTGATATCGAAAGGCGACGCCCCCGTTAACGGAAGCGACACGCGCGTGGAATGGCGCGTGGAGCGCATGGGGCCGGAAAAGATAGTTTATTTAAGGCCGGACGGCTCGGTCGATTTCAAAAAAGTATATCTTCTTTCGAATATTCAAAAAGATCAGGTTATAGGCGACGTTCTGAACGCTACTTCCGGAATAGACGGGCGCGATATTTACGGGGAGGCCGTGCCGGCCAAACCGGGGCGTGAAAAAAATATAGCGCTCGGCAAAAATATCGTTTTGAACGAGGAAAAAACGAAGATAATGTCCGTGATAGACGGCCAGATAAAATTCGAATGCGGGGTCGCTAACGTATATCCAGTTCATGAAATATACGGCGACGTCGGATATAAAACCGGAAATATAGAATTCGCGGGCTCGGTCGTCGTAAAAGGAACGGTCCTGGACGGATTTTCCATAAAAGCCGGCGGCAACGTTTACGTGGAAAATCCTGTCGGAGAGGCCGTAATAGAGGCCGAAGGCGATATCTGCCTGCCGGCGGGCTTTATAGGCAAAAACAAGGGCGTTTTAAAATCCGCGAAGAGCGTAATGGTCAAATTCGCCGAAGGCGGAACGATAGAAGCTAAAGAACGCGTGGTGGCCGATCTGGTTATAATACACTCCAGGGTCACCGCCGGCGATAAAATAGAGGCGGTCGGAAAGCGCGGCCAGATAATAGGCGGAGAGCTTTTCGCGTCCAACGAAATAATGGCCAAAACCATCGGGGCGCCCGTGGGAGTGGCCACCAGGCTCAATCTCGGCTTCGACACGCTTTCTCTCGGATATTTTGAAAGCATATGCAGCGATTTTAGTTTTACCGAAAAAGAGATCGAAAAAATCAATCAGGCGCAAAATTATTTAAGGCTCAGCCGCGCGCGCGGCGAAAAAAAAATAGAAGGCGACATAGACGACATGATAAAAAGGCTCGACGCCACGCGCGCCATGCTCGAGACTAAATGGGAATACCTGCACGGCGAAAAAGAGAGGGTCCTCAAGGAAATGAATACTGAAACCCGCGGAGTGGTAAAAGTAATCGACGTTATGTACGGCGGAGTTACGATCAATATAAAAAATGTGTTATATAATGTTCAGAGCAATATAATATCATCGGCGCTACATTTAGAAAATCAGGAAGTGAGAATCTTTCCGTTATGATATTCAAAGGATATTCGAAAGCTAAATACAGCAACTGGCTTTATTATTCGCCATACCATACGCTCTTCGACGCCGGAGAGGGCATCAACACCATTCTCGAAGAAAAGATAGTGGCGGTAAATAATATTATATTGTCTCACGGGCACACCGACCATTATACAGGGCTTATAAATATTCTTATGACTAAATTCGGCCATTATTATTCTACGGGCGAATTTAACGACCTTTCAATATATTATCCCAAAAACGACAACGCGCTTATCGCTTATATTCAGTACATAAGAGATTTTTATAAACTCAACGACGGGCAGAAGGAATTCAACATCAAATGGGTCGAGGTGGAAGCCGGCCGCTGCTATGAATTTAATACAAAGCTCGATACGTACCTTGAAACGTTCGGCGTCGAGCACACTAAAGACGTTATAAGCATCGGCTACAATATTATCGAGAGGCGCAGAAAATTAAGGCCCGAATTCGCCGACGTCGCGCCTGAAAACGTCAAAAAATTAATCGACGAAAAAGGCCGCGACAACGTTATTTACGTTGAAGATAAAAGAACTCTCACATATTGCGGCGATTCCGTTAACGCGCCGGTAGAAAAATTCATCGGAACCGATATCTTAATTCATGAAGCCACGTTTTTAAAAACCGACGACCGTTTTGGCCAGCTTCACTCCACGCTCGAGGAGGCCTTCGATATAGCGGTGCGCTCTAAAACGAAACGCCTCATATTAATGCATATTTCAACGCGGTATAAATATGACGAAATCAAGAGCGAAGTCAATAAAATGATCGAAAAATATGCTACGGCGGGCGTTATTAAAGTGGATTACATAGTGCCCGGAAAGATATTCGAAGTTTAAATATTCAAATTATATAAAATAAATAAATATAATATTTGAAAAAGTAAGAAAATAAAAGAAAAATAAAGATCGATAAAGAAAAATTAATATATTCAAATTCACATATTATAATTTAGGTTTGAGTAATTTGATTTTTACATATAATATCATCACTATAATTAGCTGATAAGTTTAATATTAAGCGGATTAAAAAATAACCATATACAAAAAACTTATTTTTAAGCTCTATATAACATATCTTTTCTAAAAATACAGGGAGGTGTTAAAAAGGTTATATCAAGGCCTTTCTAATATATCAGCATATTAGTATATTTATATGTTGATGCCGTCGTTTCTTTCTTCGGATAGCATGAAGCTCCGAAAAATTCAAATTAAAAGGAGATCGATATTAAGTGAAGAAATTTTTCAGTTCGATTTTTATAATTATCATGTCGGTATTGGTCCTTAACTTAAATTACGCGGCCGCGCAGGAAGCCGAACCGGAAGCCGCAGCCGCTCCTGAAGCTCCCGCGGCGCCAGTTAAAAAGGCGGCCAAAAAAGCTCCCGTCAAAAAAGCGGCTAAAGCTAAACCCGAAAAAAAAGGCGAAACGCTTTCCAGCCTTATTAAAACTTTCAATTCAGTGCACAAAGATATCGAATTCGCTCAGAAATACGTAAACCCTAAATCTGAAGAATTCGATAAAACCATGGCTAAAGCTTTAGCTAACGATCTTTTAAAATGGAAAAAAGCTAAAATACAGATCAAAAAACTTAAAAAAGACAAATCGCCTAAATTAGAAGCCACCGAAGAAAAATTAAAAGAATTAGAAGAATCCATAGTCGCTAAATATACCGAAAGCGCCGCTCCCGCAGCTGAAGAAACGGCCACCGAAGAAACGGCTTCCGGCGACGAAGAAGCGGTAGCTAAAACCGAAAAAGGCAAAGAAATTCTCGAAAAATTAAAACAGAAACGCGCCAGCGAAGAAGGAACCGCCGAAGCCGAAAAGCCCGCCGAAGAAAGCAAGCCCGAAGCTGAAAAACCCGCGGTAAAGCAGCTTTCGAAGCTCAGAATCAATCCTTCCAGAGCGCTTTATAACAGAATAGAGCCGGGCGCCGAAGCCACTACCCGCATCAGCGTTAGAAACCAGGCTAAGTCGGTTTATGAAGGCACCGTAGTTCCCATAGAAAACTGGATAACGGTAAATCCTACCGTAGTCACGATCGAACCGGGTTCGTCGATCGACGTAGAAGTTAACATAACCGCTCCTTCTGCTCCGAAAACCCGTCTCGAAGGCAGCATAGAATTGCGCACCGAAGGCGAATCCTCGAAAAGAGTTCCCGTCGTTGTAAGAACCAAATAGTTTTATGTGCCGGCTTCTAATCGAAGCCGCAGCGCTTAAAAAAACGCCGTGTGTTGATGACGCGCGGCGTTTTTTTTAGGGGCGAAAAAATCGAATCGAGAATAATATATGAACGCAAAAAAAATATATCATATAACTCTAATATACTTGATAGTTCCGTTTATATTTACGGCGTTTATTTCGGGCTGCGGCGACAAAGGCACGGCCGTTAACGTGGAGCCGGGAACCGTAGAGTTTCAGCGTACTGTCAACATTAACGATTATATAAATTTAAGAGGCGAAGACTGCGACGCCAATCCCGTAAATTCGCAAACCGCGTACGATTTGAATTTTTTTTACGCCGGCTCTTCGGTTGAAATAGGTCTGCGCGGCGGCTATTATAACGCGGACGGCGTAAAGTATTATTTGAAAATTTCCGATCTCAAGTCGGTTAAATATGAAATTATAGACACTCTGCCGGATATTAAGGCATACGATTCGGTTTACGCCGACGTAAAAACCGGCGTCGCGTATTTGCCCGATACATCCGGCGTTACGCTGCTTAAGATGAATAACGTTTATGCGATATATAAATGGACCCCTTACGGCGGTAATTACGCCAAAATAATTATAGATTATATAGACCTGGTAAACCGCAACGTTACGATCAGGGGCGTTTATCAGCAGCGGCAGGGCTATAATAAACTGTATTAGCGCATTCGGCCTGCGTAAAAATTATGGCGCGGAGCAGCGGAGAATTCATGGGATTTAATATAAATTTGAATAACGAATTTAACTATCGTGAAAAAATTAAGCTGCCGGAGCTTTCCGGCGGCGGAATCGTTTTGAGCTATAAATGCACGAACCGCTGCCGTCATTGCCTTGTGGCCGGTTCGCCCGAACGGGAAAACAAATGGCTCGGCCGCGGAGAGGCGGAAGAAATTTTTAAATATATAAAGCGGACCGGCCCGGGAGCGGAAATACATATAGGCGGCGGCGAGCCGTTTTTAAATACGCAATGCCTTATAGATGCCGTGGAACTGGCTGTGGCAGAAGGTATAAAATTATCTTATGTGGAAACTAACGGTTTCTGGGGCAATAATTTTAATAAATATGAACCGGTCTTAAAGGAGCTTTATAAAATAGGGCTCCGTTCCGTTTTGATATCGGTATCTCCCTTTCATGCCGAATTTATAAAACCCCAGATTACTATTAATGCTATTAAATCAGTCAGAAACGTTTTTGGCTTTCACGGCGCCTTTGTCTGGATACCTGAATTTTTAAATATGCTCAACAAAAACGATATAACAAAAACCATCGATTGGAATACTATTAATCCTGATATCATCAAACGCGCTGGCGATATGTATTATCTAATACCGGGCGGCCGTTGCGGTTATTCGAAAACGCCGGTCGCCGATAAGAAGCCGGCCGCCGATTTTTTCATAACTTCATGTGAAAGAGAACTTTTATCGACGTCGCATTTTCATATTGACGCATACGGTAATTATATGCCCGGCGGTCTTTGCGGCGGAATAAAGATGTGTTCATATAAAGAAGCCGGAACCGAGATAAATTTAAACGATAAACCTTTGATTAAATTATTATTCAATGAAGGTATCAGAGGCTTGTTTGATTATGCTCAAAAAATGGGCTATATTGAAAAAAGCGATGGATATTGTGGTAAGTGTCATCTATGTGTTGATATCCGGACATTTTTATTTAATAAGTTTGGCGCGGAGAAATATCTTGAGTTAGCGCCGGCCGAATTTTATGAAACTCTGATTAAAGAATCGTCATTATGACGAATGAGAAAAAAGAAGATAAAAAGAGGAAACAATTTTTAAAATTTTTAGTATAATATAAATAAGAAAACTAAAAAATTGCTATAATTATTATATTATAAAATAGCTTTTAAAAATTTTTATATGAAAGGGGTCATAGTTATGAAGAAAAAGCGTTTTTTAGCGATATCTGTTTTTATTTTCTGCATGATATGGGCTTTTTCGGCTTCGGCGGAAGAGTTCAGCTCATCTACCAACAGCCTTATAAATTCCATTGGCGAAGGCAGCATTTCCAGCGGGCAGCAGGCGGCGCAACCAAATTCAGCGGCGCCTGAAGTTGCCGGTAACGCCGCCGCTTCCGATGAAAAAGCTAATTCTTCTTCGGCTGGCGACGCATCCGGTTCTGAATCGGTTAATCAGCAAAGCGAAAGTTCTTCTTTATTCGGCGGAGTAATGCCTGCCATAGGCAAGATAACCAGCTATTTCGGCTATAGAATTCATCCGATTAAAAAGAAGAAAAAGCTGCACGAAGGCATAGACATAAGTTTAAAAACCGGCAGCACGCTTTATGCTCTGGGCGACGGCGTCGTAGTGGAATCTAAAATAGCCACCGGCCATGGAATAACCATACTCATAAAGCATGAAATAGGCGGAAAAACTTATTATACCCGTTATGCGCACCTTTCTAAAAAGTGCAAACTCGGCACTAAAGTTACGCAGGGTAAACCCATAGAAGGCGCTAAATCCGGAAATACGGGATGGAGCACCGGAGCTCATCTTCACTTTGAAGTGCTCGATGAAAATAAAAACCCTCTCGATCCTATGACTTTCATAAACGGGTCAAAAAAATCGGATTCCGGTAGAATTTAGCGCGCGGCGGTCAAGTTAATAAAATTTAAAATAAATAGGGGACGGATAAAGCGCCGTCCCCTATCGTGCTGATAATGAGTTTATGGCCGTAGGCCGGGCCGGCGGAATTATTTTATAGCGAGGTTGAATATGAAATCGACGTTTAAAAAAAATTTGTTTTACTTTAAAGTGTTGTATAAGAATTTGGCTGTTGCGGCGCTGATAGTTACGGCGTTATTTTTTCAGCAGACGCATGCGCGCGCCGAAATTTCCGATCTAGTTAAGATAGCGTACGGTTCCGGAGCGGCCCAGATCGGCGCGCCGAAAACTTCAGGCGAAGTTTTGATTAAAAACCCTCAGGCTTTGTGTTATGACGGCATTAATTCAGTTTACATAGCCGACGCCGTAAATCAAAAGATTATAAAAGTAAATGTAAACGATTTAAAAGTTTCCGATATTTGTGATTTTTCAAAAACGGCAGCCGCCGGAAAAACTTTTATAGATATGGCGGTAATAGATAATAACATTTACTTATTAACGTTAAAAGAATTATTTAAACTTTCGCCCGACGCTAAAAAATGTGAAATTGCGGCTAAAATAGGCGATAAAGAGCAGATCAAACAGCCGCGTTTTATCTTCGCCGACGCTTCGGGGGCTTTATCGCTTACCGATGAATATTTTGAAAATCCTCAGATTATATCATTTGATAAAAGCGGCAAGAGCGTTAAAACGGTAAGTTTAAAATCTGAAGAAGAGGTTTACAATACATACGCTTCCGACGGCGCCGCAAGATTTTATGTTAATACGATAGTTCCCGACGGATTTACCGTTTACGGCATAAATCCTAAAAAAGCGGTCTTGAATTTTAAAAAAGACCCGTCGGAAAAGCTTTATGTTTTTTACGCCGGCTTTATAGGCTTTGACGCGGCAAAAAACATGTACTGCCAGACGGCCTATTCGCAGGCGGACGGCCCCGTCGTATCTAATTATATTTATAAATTTTCGCGCGACCAGAAATTAATTAAAAAGGCCGTCCTTCCGCTTCCTGAAGAAGATGAAACGTTACTGGCAAAACAGTTTTTAATAATTAAAGAGGATTTTTTAATTTCTTATAAAGAAGACGATCAGGGATTCACTCTCGTTAAAATTGAAGTAAAATAAGCATTTTGTTGAGTATATTAGCCCTGCGGGGAAGATTCTATTAAATTTTTTAATTTTTCGAGCGTCAGCGGTTTATTGACAAAAGCCATGGGATTTAGTTTCATGGCTTTTTCAACTATGCTCTTATCGGAATATGCGCTCATGAAAACTATATTGGTTTTTCTTTTTTCGAGTATGGCGGCCGCTGCGGTTATGCCGTCTATTTCATCGGCGAGGCGGATATCCATGAATATCAAATCCGGCTTTGTCTCGTCGGCTTTTGCGATGGCGTCGTTTCCGTTCGCCACGGCGCAGGTCACCACGCATCCGAGCTTGTTGAGAAATTTGGTTAATAGAAGGGCCGCCAGAGCTTCGTCTTCTACAATCATCACTTTTAAATCATTTAATTTCATATAATGATTTTATGTCCTTTTCTTTAAAAGTAATACCGCACGAAAAGCCTTTGATATTTTCAAAAATAACGCTTCCTTCCAGTTGATGCTCTACTATGGCTAAAATTATTTGAAGGCCCATCTTCGCGTTCCTGGCTGGATCGAAATCTTTCATGGCGCCATGTCCGTCGTCGCTCACTTTTATAAAGACCTTCCTTTCAGGCCCTTTCTTAAAAGCGAGATAAATATTTCCGCCTTCCTGCGCGGGATGGCAAAATGCGTGCTTTAGAGAGTTGGTGATTAATTCGTTGAGAATTAAGCCGCACGGCAGAGCGTATTCTATATTCAATGAAAAGTCGTCGATATCGTATGACATGCTGATTTTTTTTTCGCTGCAACCGTAATTTTCGCAGATCATTTGAGCGAGTTCCACGATATATTCGCGGGTGGAAATATTGCATAAATTGCCGGATTGATAGAGTTTTTGATGTATAAGCGCCATGGAGTGTATTCTTGATTCCATCGCGCCGAGAATATTTTGAACGTTTTCGTCGTCGGTGTCGTATGCTTGAAGCAGGAGCATCGAGCATATAACCTGCATATTGTTTTTAGTGCGGTGATATAATTCGCGCAGTAAAATTTCTTTTTCATTTAGAGACGCCTGCAATTTTTCTTGATCTTCCTGGAGCTTTTTTTCGGATTCGATAAGCGATTTTTCAAAATTTTTTCTTATGCTGATATCGCGCGCTGAAGCGTAAATTTGAGTTTGATTTTTTGAAAGGACGGCGTTCCATTCGAGCCAGATTTCCGAGCCGTCTTTTTTTATATACCGGTTTATGAAGTTAATTGTCTTTTTGCCTGATAAAATTTTTTCGACTTCTATCGAAGTGGCTTTTAAATCTTCGGGATGAACGAACTCGATGAAAGGCTTTTTCTTGAGCTCATCTATTTCGTAACCCAATAAATCTACCCAATTAGAGTTTAATTTAGTAAAATACCCTTCGCGTGAAATTGTGCAGATAAGGTTTGGCAGCAAAGAAAATACCGTTTTAAACTCGTCGTCGGTTTCTATTATGAAACCGTTTTTAAGCGAATCTTCAAGGCATGAAGTATGGCAGCCTGTCATTCTGACGGGGTTTGCGCTGTCGTCCCATTCGGTGACGCAGCCGGAGCAAATTGCTGAAAATACCGATTTATCGGGTCTATAATACCTTGATTTTACATGGAATGGAATTTTTCCGCCCGACTTGATATGTTCTTCGAAGCGGGCTAACAGTAAAGGTTCGTCTTCTTTTAAAATCAACGAACTGCAAAGATAAGGCCTGTCGATGACGGCGCCGTTGCCGAGGCCGAAAAGCGTTCTAAAATCCTGGCTTATAAAAGCGGTTTGCGTTTTGAAGTTCCATTCCCAGAAACCGGAAAACACAGGATTTATATAATTTTTTTCAAAAAGGTTTATCATGAGAAATCCCATAATCTAAAAATCGGCGCCTCGTTAAAGTAATTATACCATAATGGATTTGATTTTGTAAATGAAATATTATATATTTAATTTGCCGGCTTATTATAAATATTGAACGGCAAGAATTTTGATTTTTATCCTGCCTTTGAAAGCGTCATGAGTGTTATAATTAATATGTGAAATATGCCCATGAATTTACAGGGAGGCTGTTTATGAGGAAGAATTACAATAATAAGAAGCGGCGCTACCAGCGGTATTTTTTATTCGCCGCGGCCTTGATTTCATTGATAATACTTATCAACATAGGCTTAATATATGCGGGCGAAAGCAAACCGGCCGTCAAGGGCGAACTCATTATAAAGATAGACCGCGGCGAAGGCGGCTTAAAAGTGCTCGAGCCGAGCGCATTCACTGTAGATTCCAGCGAGAATATCTTAGTCTGCGATTCGGGTTCGCAAAAAGTTCTCATGATAAACACTTCGAATAAGTCCGTTTCAAAAAGCTTCTCGTACGCCGATAGCGGAATAGGCCGCGATTATATATCGGATATGGCGGTTTCGAAGTCGGGCTTTATTTACTTAGCCGACGCCGAAACGAATTTAATTCATAAATTCAGCGGCGAAGGAAAGCATATAGGCGTTGTAGGAAGTGAAAAAGGCGAAAAGCACATTAAAAAAATAAAATATATTTTTACCGATAATTCATCCAATTTAGTGGCTATCGACTCGTTAGAACACAAGATATCGGTATTCGATGAAGATATGAAACTGACTGGCGAAATCAGAATTCCCCTGTCGAATAAAATTTTTTCATATGTCCGCGGCGGCGACGATTCGAACTGCGTTTATATTTCGAGTTTAAAAGATAATACTTTCAGCGTCATGAACGCGAAAGATCCCGATAAGCCGGTTTATTCGGAAAAATGCTCTCCCGAGCATAAAGACGCTATAATAGCCGACTGTTACGTTATAGGATTCGACGCCAGAAATAACGCTTATGTGAAAGCTTATCTCGTGGATAAGAACGGAAAGGAAGTGGCGCATTATCTGGTTAAATTCGACCGCGAGAAAAAATCTTACATTAAAGTCAGGATAGCGCCGCAGGCCGATAAAAGCCGCATAAAAATATTGAAAAAATTCGTAGTGCTTTCTGAAGACACTGTTCTGTCATATGAAAAAGATGAAACAAGCTTCAGGCTTATAAAGTATAAGTTTTAGCCGGCGGAGTCCGTAACGGTTCCAATAAAATTAAAGACCTTTTTATATAAAAACGGCGGAGAGGGATAAAGCCTTCTTCCGCCGTTTTTTTTATCTTTCGAGCGCTGTAACGCGCTAAATTATAAAACCTGCCTATTTTTGCTCTTCGTATTTTTCAAAAAGCGGCTTTTTAAATTTATCTACGCCGAATTCATATACGGTTTTTAAAACTTCGGGTGAAAGTATGAAATCGTATAATTTTTTAGCCGGTCCGTATTTGGCGTGTTTTGTTTTTTCGGGATTTACGGTGATTACGCTGTAAATGTTGGATAAATTTTTGCCGTCGGCGTAAACGTTTTTTATTTTAAGCTTTTCGCTCATAAAAGTGTAAGTGGCCGAGTCGCAGAGGGTGTAGGCCGCTTTTTCGTCGGCGATTTTGAGGGTTTCAGCCATGCCCTGGCCGGTTACCACGTAATTTTCGCCCGCTTTTTTGTCGGCGCCCGCTTTTTTCCATATAGACATTTCACGGTTATGCGTGCCCGATTTGTCGCCGCGTGATATGAAAACGCCTGCGCTGTCGAGTTTTGCGAACGCTTCAAAAACGTCTTTCGAACCTTTTATTTTAGCGGGATCGTTTTCGGGCCCGACTATGTAAAATTCGTTTTTAGCGAAAGATTTTCTGTCTTTGCCGAAACCGTCGGCGATGAATTTTTCTTCGAGCGCCGGCGAATGCGCCAGTATTATATCGCATTCGCCGCGTTCGCCCATTTTAAGCGATTCGCCGGAGCCGACTACTATGGGTTTGACGCTTATGCCGGTTTTAGCGGTAAAATCTTTTAAAATAACGTCCAGCAGGCCGGTATCAAAAACGCTGTAGGTGGTGGCGAGGATAATGGTTTCGCCGGTAGAGTCTTTTGGAGCGGCGTCCTGCGCGAAAGCGCAGCTGAAATTAAAAAGAAAAGCCAGGACTGCCATAATTAAAACTAAACGGTTGACGGGGTTGAATTTTTTCATAATAAAAACTCCTTCTTCTTTTTTGTTTTATAAACCGATGTATAACATATTACTTATTTATAATATTCGCAGGATATTTCTTTAACCGAGCGTATCGAACGGTCGACGAAAAAATCGCTTTTTATAAAAATCCTGAATTTGCCGCTGCCTTTCTGGAGCTCTTTTTCGTTTTCCGTATCCGCCAGAAATAAATTTGGCCCGTAAAGCGAATCGAATATTTCTCCGGCTGAAAACAGGCTTCTGTAGCCATCGGCGGCAGTCACCAGAACGTACATTTTCGCGGTTTCGGTTTTGTCCTGCATATTGTTTTTGATGATTTGCGCCATATCGTAGCCGCCGTACGCGAGCTTTCCGTGGAACCCCTTGCCCATGCCTACGGTATTTTCGGTATGGCCGAATTTCGGGAGGCTTTTAATGCCGTCGATAGTTATTTCTACGGTATTTTTACCGGAAAATATCAGCGTGGGTTTTTCGCACCACATGTTTTCCTTATCTTTTTCAGGCGTGAGGGTCATTTTGGGCGCCTGGCAGATTTCTATTTCGGTTATGTTTTCAACGAAACGCGCGTTGGAAGCGTCGCACGCGGCAAAAAGGCAGAAGCCTTCGGGGAAATATACGCTTTTCTGTTCTTTTCCGTCATGGCACGAAGCGCAGTTCTTAGTGTCAAGCGACGAATAGCCGTCGGCACGGGTCCATCTATTCATATCGAAACCCGTCTGGCTTAAATCGGAGTGCTTGTGAGGGAATATATGTTTCGCGCTTTTGGTGACGGTTATCGAGTTCATATCTTTTGCAGAAATTATTTCGCCGTATGAAAATAAAGCGGATTTTCCGTTTTTGCCGCGTACGACCACGAACATATCTAAATCGCGGTCGAAACCGTCGTCGGCTTTTTTCTCGGTCTGAGCGAGCGCCAGGACGTCCTGCAGGCTCACTCCGTCCATCTCAAGGCTGCATGCGTATTCGTTTTTTTCATTGTAAATTTTAACGCGTTTGACGGATGAACGCAATTTTGAAATGCCGCCGTAGCTGACCGCGGTCTCTTTTTTTACCGCGCCTTTAATTATAAAAGCGGAGCCGCCGCCGAAATTCGCTGTGATATCGAACTTGATAAAGGACAGTGCTATGATAAGCGCGCAGAATATTAAAATAATTATTTTTTTCAAAATCAGCCTCCGGTTTAATAAAATAAATAATACTTAATTTACCCTTTTTACCGCGCGGTAATAGATAAAAAACCCGTCCGAAGAAAATACGGACGGGGACGCGCGCTTTTCTCCTTTCCGAATACGGGAGGCGCAAACCGTTTCCGGTCAGGCCCTCGCCTGAAAATATATCAGGCCGCCCCTGGTTCATGGCGCGTTAGCGCTTTTAGAATTTCGGGGTCGAAGAAATATGGATATGCGGCCGTCTATTGTTAAAAAAAGACGGCTTTTTAATAGAATTATATCAGCCATGGGCATACAAGTCAATAATTTTTTTATTTAAAATTTATTTGCTAAAGATTTGGACAATATACAGACATTGTGATATAATCGAAGTTTGTTAACCCGATAAGTCATAATTGAAGGAGAGTTTATGAGCATAGCAGATAAAATAAGAAACCATCCATTGTATTTATTCCCTAATTTCCGCAATTTTTTTATAGGAGACGTTCTGGTGGCTATCGCCGAAAGATTTTTCGCGATAACGTTCGTATGGTGGATAGTTTCACAGGAAGGTGAAAACGGAAAATGGGTGGGCGTTTTAATGTCGCTCGAGGCCGTGCCTATATTTTTTTTAAGCCCCTTCGTAGGGCCTCTGATCGATAGATACGACAAGAAAAAATGCATGATAATGGGCGCGCTGATGCAGATGCTCTTCGTTTCGATCATAGCGGCCCTTTTTTATAAAAATATGCTTTCTTTTCCCATGCTTTGCGCTTTAAGCTTTCTTATGAGCTGCTTCGTTCCGCAGTTCGAAGATTCCGTGAGCGCCTCTATAGCGCTTGTGGTGGATAAAAAACATTTGTCGAGCGCCACAGCCACGCAGTCTTCTTCGATAGATTTTTCGAATATAGTCGCGGCGAGCGGAAGCGCATATTCGGTGCTGCAGTTCGGCATGCTCAACACCATACTAATCAATATAGCGCTTTATTTCGTGGGCGCGCTTTTTCTTATGAGCATCAAATTGAACCTTTCGCACGCCCATGAAGAAAATGACGAAGACGGCGGCGAAGAAGAAAGCTATTTCGCCGAATTGAAGAGCGGGTTCAAATATATCCGTTCAAACGTTCCGCTGATGGCTTTTTCGCTCCTTTATACGGCCGGAACTATTTTTATAATATGACTATTAAATTAGTTCAGCTGAAAATTGGGATTTTGCTTGAAACATAAGCGATTTATTGCTCCAACACTAAAATTTATTTCAACATCACATAAATCAAAGGTATTTGGCTATAAAATTCTGAGCAAACTTAATAGTCATATTTTATAATGTCCATTTTCGTTTTAATCCCGCTTATAGTCAAGGACGTTTTACATGAAGATATAGCATGGGTAGCGATTTTTGAGACATCCATATCGGTCGGAGTCGTAATAACGGCTTTACTGTTCAGTTTCAAGACTAGTTATAAAAATTTTTACGCCATGATATCGGCCAACTATATCATTTATGCCATGCTGATGGGCGCGCTGGCTTTTTCGATGAACAAGGTTTTTATATCGGCCATCATCTTCTGCGTCGGCTGCGTCTTTGCGGCGGACCTGGCGCTGTCGTTCGTATTTTTTCAGAACGTGGTTAAAAACGAATTCAAGGGCAGATTTTTTGGAATGATGAGCTCGATCACCGCCGGAATTACTCCGTTGTCTTATATGATGGCAGGGGTTATCACCGATTATTTCACGCTCAAATACGCCGCGCTTTTAAACGCGGCCGGCGGGCTGATCATATGTTTTGCGATGCTTTCGATCCCGAGAGTTCCCGATGAAATCGGCGCGGTCGATGAAGACGACGAAGATTCAGATTGCGAAGGAAGCGATGCCGATGAAAAAGAGGTGCTGTTTTGAAGACTTTTTTTAACCTTTCGAATGCCCAGAAAAGAATTTACTTTGATCAGATATTAAATCCCGGTTCTTGTTTCGCTAATATTTGCTATACCGCAAAATTTATAAATAACTATGATTCCGGCGTCATTAAAAAGGCCCTGAATTATTTTATAAAAACTAACGATTCGCTAAGGCTTAAAATTTCACTTCAGGGCGAAGAAGCCCTTCAGTACGTCGAAGAATTTTATGAACATGACTTCGAAGCCGTTGAATTTACTTCTGAAACAGATTCGGATTATATTGAATGGGTGGGAGAAAATAATAAAAAAGTATTCGAAATACACGGCTCCGAATTGTTCGATATTGCCATACTTAAATTTAAAACCGGTTTTTCGGGCATTTTTGCCAGATTTCACCATCTTATACACGACGGATTCAGCGCCGTAATTTTTATGGATAAAATCGAAAAATTATGTTCGGCGATATCGTCGGGAAAAGAGCCGCCGCCGCCCGTAGAATATTCTTATGCCGATTACGTAAAAGCTGAAAATGAATATATGGGTTCCGCGGATTTTATTAAGCACCGCGATTACTGGCTTAAAAAGCTGTCTCCGCCGCCGGAAGAAAACAGCTTTACCGCTTCGGTAAAGAAAAGCTCCGGATGCAAAGCTGTTGAAAAACGCTTTATTTTAAACGCCAGTCGGGCTTCTGAACTGGACGATTACTGCCGCGCCAATCATATCACGCGCTTTAATTTGTTTCTTTCAGCCGTTTCGGTATATTTTTCAAAAATATCCGCCAATAACGATTCGGTTATAGGATTTCCTTACAGCTCGAGACGCGGCCGGGCAAAACATCTTTGCGCGATGCTCGTGAGCACCGTACTTTTCAGGTCTTTTATTGATGAAAATATCAGTTTTTCTGAATATTCTAAAAAAGTTTCAGATGAAGTCCGTCATATATTAAGCGGCCCGGGCGATTATCCGTTCAACGTTCTCGCGCAGGACCTTAAAAACCGGAAACAGGAATTTAAAAATCTCCTCGATATAAATCTCGTAGAAATCCCTGAAGTAAAAAACCCGGCGGTATTAAGTTTTTTTTATCCGCCTCCGGAAAGCCTCTCGCCTCTTACGATAAATATAAACCTGAACGAAGCCGTAAAATCCGGCGGAATTGAAATTATAATGAATTACAGGCCGGAAATCGCTTCCGAAGAAGAAATCGATCTTTTATATAAAAGGCTCGAGCATATTTTAAAGCAGGCGGTTTCGAACCCTGGAGCCGCGATAAAAAATATAAGTATTTTGCCCGATTCCGAAAGGCGGAAACTACTTGAAGATTTTAACGCGACGCGGGAAAATTTTCCTCTCGATAAAACGATACATGAGCTTTTCAGGCAGACCGCGGCCGCTTACGGCGAAAAAACGGCGCTCGTGTTCAAGGACAAAAGATATACCTACCGCGAACTCGATGAAATTACCGACAGGCTCGCCAGCCGCCTCAGAAAAAAAGGCGTGAAGCGCGGTTCGGTTTGCGGCATTATAGTGAAGCGTTCGGAGGACATAGTAATAGCGATGCTCGGGATCATAAAAGCCGGCGGCTGCTATGTTCCTATAGATCCCGGTTATCCCGACGACAGGATATTATATATGCTCGAAGACAGCGGCGCGGCGGCGCTCGTCGGGCATTCGTCCCTGCGCGAAAGGGCGGCCGGATTCAAAGGTGAATGGATAAGCCTCGACGGGCGGGAATATATGGCGGAAAGCCCGGACAAGCCTGAAAATATTAATGAATCGAGCGATCTGATATATATAATATATACTTCCGGCTCTACCGGCAAGCCTAAAGGCGTTATGATCGAGCACAGAAATCTCGTGAATTTATGCAAATGGCAGAACCTTTTTCATGGCGTCACCGCGAACGACGTCTCCGCGGCATATTCCGGGTTCAGCTTCGACGCTTCCATCTGGGAAATGACGCCGTTTTTAACCTGCGGCGCCGAGCTTCATATAATAGCCGACGAACTCAGGCTTTCGCCGGACGAATTAAACGCGTATTTCAATAAAAACGGCGTGAGCATTACCAACCTTCCCACTCAGTTCTGCGAGCAGTTCATGGAATCGGCCGAAAATTATTCGTTAAAGACTCTTGTTACCGGCGGCGATAAGCTGAGGGCCTACAAGCCTTCTAAATTCAGGCTGGTAAACGAATACGGCCCGACGGAATACACGATTTCGGCCACCGTCTTCGCGGTCGATAAATATTACGACAACATTCCCATAGGCAAGCCGCTCTCAAATACATGGCTTTATGTGGTAGATAAATCGGGGGGCCTCGTTCCGATCGGAACTCCCGGCGAATTATGGATTTCCGGCGCGCAGATCGCCAGGGGCTACTTAAACCGCCCCGAGCTGACGCGTGAAAAGTTTATCGAAAACCCTTTTAAAACATGCGAATTAAATTCGAAGTTATATAAAACCGGCGATCTGGTCAGATGGACCGCCGAAGGCAATATCGAATTTCTCGGCCGAATCGACCAGCAGGTTAAAATAAGAGGCTATCGAATCGAGCTGGGCGAAATAGAACAGAGGCTTTTAAAAATTGAAAGTATAAAAGACGCCGTGGTAAACGATATTTCCGACGAAGCCGGCAATAAATACCTTTCGGCCTATTTAGTGGCCGCGGCCTCGGCCATAGATATAGACGAAGTTAAAAAGGCCCTGCTGAAAGAGCTGCCCGAATACATGGTGCCGGCTTATTTCACCGTGCTTGAAGCCATACCTCTTACCCCTAACGGAAAGGTGGACCGCCGTGCGCTTCCCGTGCCGGAAATTAAAGCCGCGGCCGAATATGTCGAGCCGTCGGGCGGGACGCAAATACAGCTGGCCGGCCTGTGGCGCGATATTCTCGGCGTTAAGCGCGTGGGCGCGAAGGACAATTTCTTCGACCTGGGCGGGCATTCGCTCAAAGCGAGCGCGCTGCAGTCTAAAATGCAGAAAATTATGAACGTGAAAGTCCCGCTTGCCGATATTTTCGATAATCCTACCGTGGAAGGCCTGGCGCGGCATATATCCGGCCTCGCATATAGCGATATTCCCTCCGTGGCGCGCACGGAAAAGGCCGCGGAATTTCCCCTTTCCGCTTCCCAGATGTCGATGTATTTTCTGGCCAGAGACGAAGAAAGCTCCACCAGCTACAATATTCCGATTGTAAATAAGCTCAGGGGAAAAGTGGATGTTAAAAAGCTCGAAGAGGCCGTAAGGGCCATTATAGCCCGCCACGAAGCGTTTCGCACGTCGTTTCGCGAGGACGCGCAATTCGGCGCCGTTCAGAGCGTTGATGAAACGGTAAAATTCGATCTTGAATACCGCGAAAGGGATATTAGCTCAATAATATCCGAAAATTCGAACGGCGGAGAAAAATTATCTATCGATTCTTTTAAAAAATCGCAGCGGTTCGATGATTTTATAAACGATACGGCCAATGAATTCATAGGCCGTTTCGATCTGGCGAAATCGCCTCTGATACGGGGCGCGCTCGTTAAATACGCCGAAGGCGAATATATTTTCATAATAGACGCCCATCATATAATTTTTGACGGGGCTTCCGCCGGCATATTTTTCGAGGAGCTCGCGGCGCTTTATGAAGGGAGTTCCCTTCCGGCCCCGGAATTTCAATACAGGGATTATGTCTCCTGGGAAAAGCTTTTCAAGGAAAGCGAGGCGTATAAAAAACAGAGGGACTACTGGCTGAAAAAATACGAAGGGGAATTGCCGGTTCTGAACCTTGCCTCCGATTTCGTCCGTCCGGCGAAGCAGAGTTTTGAAGGGAAAAAATATTACTTTACCATAGACGAAGATCTGCTGGACGGCGTTCAAAAACTCGCCGGCCGCGGCGGTGCGACTTTATATCACGCGCTTCTTGCCGCCTGGTATGTCCTGCTTTACCGCTATACCGGCCAGAACGATATAATAGTGGGATCTCCGGTGGCCGGCCGAGCCCATCCGGACCTTTCCGGCATAATGGGGATGTTCGTAAATACCGTGGCTATAAGGGAATGCCCTCGCGGAGAGCAGGCGTTTTCGGAATTTTTAAGCCAGGTTCGCGCCACGGCGCTGGAAGCCATGGACAACCAGTATTATGAATTTATTGAGCTCGCGGGCAAAATTGCGGTTAAACGCGACGCGAGCCGCAACCCTGTGTTCGATTCAATGTTCGTGCTTCAGAACGCGGGCGACGTCAATTTCAGCTGCGCCGATTTTGAAATGGAGCCATGGAAGCTTCAAAATAAGGTGTCGCAGGTCGATCTGACTCTCGAAGCGGAGCTCATAGGCGGAAAACTCGAAATGCTCATCGAATATTGCGTAAAACTTTTCAGGCCGGAAACGATCGAGAGGATGGCGGCGCATTACGTGAATATATTAAAAGCGGCCGTTTCAAACGCAGGAATAAAGCTCGATAAAATCGATATATTAAGCGAAGGCGAGAAAAAATTCCTGCTCTGCGATTTAAACGACACCGCTCTCGCCGTTCCTTTCGAAAAAACGGTCCCGCAGATTTTCGCGGAAACTGCCGCGGCTTATAAAAATAAAACGGCCCTGGTGTGCGCCGATGAAAAATACAGTTATTTTGAACTGGATAAAAAAACGGGCTCGCTGGCCGGAATTTTACGCGGCAAAGGCGCAGCACGCGATAAAGTAATTGCGGTAATGGTCCGCCGTTCGGCGGATATCATGATCGCCGCTCTCGCCGTTATGAAAGCCGGCGCGGCATATCTTCCGATCGATCCGGATTATCCCGCTGACAGGATTGGGTATATGCTTAAAGACAGCGGCGCGCTGATGCTTTTAACTCAGAAATCGCTTCTGGAAAAAGTATCGGGGTTCGAAGGGGAAATACTCGAACTCGGCGATGAAAACCTGTATTCCGGCTCGGCCGAAATAGAACTCACGAACCGGCCCGACGACCTGGCTTATATAATATATACTTCCGGCTCGACCGGCCAGCCTAAAGGCGTTATGATCGAGCAGCGCAGCCTCGTCAACCTCTGCTCGTGGCACAACCATTACCACGGAGTGTCGCACGAAGACAATGCGGCGGCTTATTCCGGTTTCGGATTCGACGCGTCTATATGGGAAATGTTCCCGTTCATAACTTGCGGCGCTGAGCTTCACATCATCACTGACGAAATAAGGCTCTCGCCCGACGATATAAACGATTACTTTACGAAGCACGATATCACCATTACTAATTTCCCCACTCAGTTTTGCGAGCAGTTCATGGAAATCGCCGATAATAAAACGCTCAAAACGCTCGTTACGGGCGGCGATAAACTGCGCTCGTTCAGGCCGCGCGGATACCGCCTTATAAACGAATACGGCCCCACCGAATATACGGTTTCGGCCACGGTCTTCCATGTGGACGGATTTTATGAAAACATACCGATAGGAAAGCCGCTCGCCAACACATGGCTCTATATTCTCGACAGGGCCGGAAATCTCGTTCCGGCGGGCGTTCCCGGCGAGCTTTGCATATCCGGCGCCCAGATGGCACGCGGCTATTTAAACAGGCCCGGGCTTACCGCCGAAAAGTTCGTTGAAAACCCTTTCGCCACGTGTGAAATGAATTCAACGCTTTATAAGACCGGAGATCTGGTTAGATATCTTGCCGACGGGAATATCGAATTTCTCGGCCGAATCGACCAGCAGGTCAAAATCCGCGGCTATCGCATAGAGCTCGGCGAAATAGAACGGCAGATAATAGAATGTGAAAATGTCAGGGACGCCGTAGTTATAGACAGGAGCGGCCCTGACGGCGTTAAATATTTATGCGCATACATAACCGGCGGCGCCGCCGAAGCCGAAATAAAAACGCGGCTGTCGCAAATATTGCCGGATTACATGATACCGGCGGCGTTCGTCTTTTTAGACGCGATCCCGCTTACGGCGAACGGAAAAGTCGATAAAAAAGCCCTGCCGGAGCCGGTTATAAGTAATCAGGCCGAGTGTGCAGAATACGAAGAGCCACGCAACGAGCGTGAAAAAATACTGGCCGCGGTATGGATGGAAGTGCTGGGGGCCAAACGCGTCGGCATTAACGATAACTTCTTCAGCCTCGGCGGGGATTCCATAAAATCCATCCAGGCCGGCGCGCGCCTTAAAAAATATAATTTCAAGCTCGAGACCAGAAAGCTTTTTGCGACCCCTACGGTAGCGCAGCTCGCCTCGCAGCTCGAGCGGATAGAAGAAACCGCCTGCCTGGGCCCCGCGCATGGCGAAGCCATGCTTACGCCCATCCAGCGCTGGTTTTTTTCGCAAAATTTAAAAAATCCTCATCACTGGAACCATTCAAATTTGTTCAAAGCGGCGAAACCCGTGGATGAGGAGTTTTTAAAGGAAGCGCTTGCGGCGCTGGCAAGGCATCACGACGCTTTAAGGATGGTTTACGGATTCAATGAAGGCGGGATAAGGCAGTACAACCGTAAAATAGACGAAGGCCCGCTTTTTAATTTAATTACATTCAATTTGGAAGCCGGGGATGACGATAAAGCGGTCGAAGAAATACATATTAAGGCCGCGCGTCTGCAGGAAGGCATAAATTTGAGCGAGGGCCCGCTTTTGCAGGCAGGCCTTTTTAAAGGCGATCCCGCGAAGGGCATTGGAGATTATATAGCGCTGGTCGTTCATCATCTGGTAGTCGACGGCGTTTCATGGGATATAATCGCCGGGGACCTTGAAACGGCTTATAAATCGATAGCGGCCGGTAATAAGCCTGAGCTGCCCGAAAGAACGGCGCCGTTTATGCAATGGGCCGAAAAGCTGTCTCAGTATGCTAAAAGCCGCGCCATTTCAAAAGAATTTTCATACTGGAAAAAAATAGACGAAACGCTTATAGAGCCTCTGCCCGCCGATGAAACTAATCCGGAAAGCTCGGTTAACGCCGATCTTGTCAGGGAAGAAATTTCCGTCGACGCGGCGGCGACATCGGCCCTGCTTGAAGCCTGCCGGAAAGCCTACGGGTTGAATGTAAACGAAGTCCTGCTGTCGGGGCTTGTTTTAGCTATTAACGAATGGAGCGGCGGCTTGATCAAAAAAACGGCGGTTACGATGGAAGGCCACGGCCGCGAAGAAGTGATAGGCGCCGACATAACGCGCACGGTGGGCTGGTTTACCTCGACATATCCCGTCGTCCTCTCGGCCGAATCTAACGATTTATCAGATGTCATCAAGATAAATAAGGAATTTATGCGCCATATTCCCGAGCGTGGGATAGCTTATGAAATTATCCACGAACTTACGCCGCCGGAGTTGAAAGGCGGCTGGCCTGAAAAATTAAAGCCTGAGATCGAATTCAATTATTTCGGCGAAATCGGGATCGGTAAGAGCGTTGAAAGCGTCGGCGGCAGTTTTTTTGAACTCGCCGATATTCGCGCCGGAGAAGATTGCGGCCCTGACGAAGCCCTCGACTTTAAGCTTTTTATAACTACGATCATAAATAACGGCGCCCTTAATATTTCAATCGGTTACAATAAATTTCAATATAAAAATGAAACGGTCGCAAAACTTGCCGGTTGTTATGCCGACGCGCTTAAAAAAATCGCCGGCCATTGCGCCGGGCGCGCTCGCGAATATACGCCTTCGGATATAGCTGATTCCGCGCTTATGCTGGAAGAGTTTAATATGATAAAATCCGTTTACGGCGATAATATTGAAAAAATATATCCTCTGGCTCCGATGCAGGAAGGCATGGTATTTTTAAATATGTCCGCCGGCAAGGATTCCGCCGCATATTTCGAGCAGAGTAATTATGAATTTACAGGCGAAATGGACGACGCGCTTTTCGCCGATAATTTTTCAAGAATGATTTCAAAATATGATGTTTTCAGAACGTGTTTTGTAATCGACGGGCTGGAGCGAATGCGGCAGGTCGTTTTAAAAGAAGTTGAAACGCCGGTCGCTTTTTACGATATCCGCGGCCTTTCGCCCGAAGGGCAAAAGCTCGAAATTCAGCGCGTCGCCAAAGAAGAAAGAAAACGCGGGTTCGACCTTTCTAAAGCGCCGCTTGTCAGGGCGTCCGTATTGAAATTATCGGACGGGCGGAGCGCAGTCATACTCAGTTTCATGCATATAATCGTGGACGGATGGAGCATGGGAATAATTGAAAAGTCTTTATTCGCGGATTATTGCTTTATTAAATCAGGCATAAAAATCGAAGAGCCTGAAATCAGGCCCTACTCGGATTTTATACAATGGCTCGAAGCCGCCGATAAAGACGAATCCAGGCGGTACTGGCGCGGCTACCTTGCCGGCTTTGACGCGCCGACGGTCGTGCCCAATAAAAAACGGTTGAAAAAAAACGCGGGTCCGCCGAATTTCGCCGACAGGAATATAGTTATCGCGGAAGAAAAGGTTTTGAAACTGCAGGCGATAGCGAGAAAAAATAACGTTACGCTCGGGATAATGCTTCAGGTGATGTGGGGCATTATGCTTATGAGATATAACAATAGCGACGACGCCGTTTTCGGCGTGGTCGTATCGGGGCGCGGCGCGAATGTGCCCGGAATAGATGAAATGATAGGGCTTTTTATAAACACAATACCGGTGCGCATAAGCGCAGGAGGCAAGGCTACATTCGAAGAAATTTTAAAAACAGTGCAGCAAAACGCCCTTATGGCCGACAAATATTCTTATCTTCCCCTCGCCGAAATCCAGTCGCAGTCGAGCCTGCGTTCGGAGCTTATCGATACGTTCCTTACGCTTCAAACTTTTTCGGATAAACAGTTAGAGCTGCCCGAAGGTTTCTCGCTGCGCGAAGAATCGGGATTCGATCAGGTGAGTTTCGATTTCAGCGTCGTAATGGCGCCGGCGAAAGAGATAGCGGTCCGCTTTAATTATAACGCCGACGTTTATGAAGACGCTTTCGTGGAGCTTATTTCAGGACATTTTGAAAAACTGGTTGACGAAGTCATCAGCGGCGCGAATAAACCCGCGGATGAATACGATTTGTTGCCCGAAAGCGAAAAGAAGAAAATACTGGTCGAATTCAACGATACTGCGCTGGATGTGCCTTTCGGCGCCACGATACAGGATCTGTTCAAAGAGGCCGCCGCGGCGCATCCTCAAAAGACCGCGCTCGTTTTCAGGGATAAAAAATATACGTACCGCGAGCTTGACGAGATAACCAACCGGCTGGCTGCGTGCTTGCGCAAAAAAGGAATAAAACCGGGCTCAGTGAGCGCGATACTCATAAACCGTTCCGAGGACATAATAATATCGATGCTCGGCATTATAAAAGCCGGCGGCGCCTACCTTCCGATAGACCCGTCATATCCCGACGACAGGATAATGTATATGCTAGAAGATAGCGGCGCCATAGCGCTTCTCGGACATTCGGCGCTGAAGGAAAGAGTAAAGAATTTCAAGGGCGAATGGATAGACCTCGATTCGCGCGATTATATGAGCGAAAGCCCGGCAGAGCTCGAAAATGTAAATAAATCGAGCGACCTTATATACGTCATATATACTTCCGGTTCTACCGGAAAACCGAAAGGCGTCATGATAGAGCACAGAAACCTCGTCAATCTGTGCAAATGGCACAATAAGTTCCACGGCGTAACTTCGGCCGATAACGCCGCGGCGTATTCCGGTTTCAGTTTCGACGCTTCAATATGGGAGATGACGCCGTTTATAACATGCGGCGCGGCGCTTCACATAATAGCGGACGAATTGAGGCTGTCGCCTGAAAAGCTCAATGATTATTTCAATGAAAACAATATAACCATAACCAACCTGCCCACGCAGTTCTGCGAGCAGTTCATGGAAAGCGCCGAAAACCGCTCGCTTAAAACGCTGGTTACGGGCGGCGATAAGCTCAGATCGTATAAGCCTTCAAAATTCAGGCTGGTAAACGAATACGGCCCGACGGAATACACGATTTCGGCCACCGCGTTCGTGGTTGATAAATTATACGACAATATTCCGATAGGCAGGCCGCTCGCAAACACATGGCTTTACGTTCTGGATAAAAACGGCGGTCCCGCTCCGATAGGCGTTGCCGGTGAGCTGTGCATATCGGGCGCGCAGATGGCTCGCGGTTATTTGAACCGGCCCGAGTTGACGGCGGAGAAGTTTATAAAAAATCCTTTTAAAACATGCGAGCTAAATTCGATTATGTATAAAACCGGAGATCTGGTCAAATGGACTACGAGCGGCGATATCGAATTCCTCGGAAGGATCGACCAGCAGGTTAAAATAAGGGGTTATCGCATAGAATTGGGCGAAATAGAGCAGCAGATACTCAAGATTGAAAATGTAAAAGACGCGGTGGTAGTAGATTTAACCGATGCGTCGGGCAATAAGTATCTTTCGGCTTATATAGTTAGCGGCGATGAAAATTTGGAAATAGAATCGATCAAAAAACATATAGCTAAACAGCTCCCGGAATATATGGTCCCGTCGTATTTCACGCGGCTTGAGCGAATACCGCTGACACCGAACGGCAAGATAGATAAAAAGGCCCTGCCGTCGCCGGAATTTAAAAGCGCCGAAGCCGAATATATAGAGCCTTCGACGCCGAACGAGATAAAGATAGCGAAGGTATGGAAGGAAGTTCTGGGGCTCGAAAAAGTCGGCGCCTCGGACAATTTCTTCCTTATCGGCGGAAACTCGATAAAGGCCATAGCGGCCGTTTCTAAATTATCGAAAGATTTCGAGATAACTATAAACGATATTTTTGAATTTCCGACGATAGCCAGGCTGAACCTGAATATCAAGCCTTCGCGTGAAGCCTTGAATAAAAAGGGCGTTTCGTCCGCCGGCCGGGAAGCTGCGATCCCGTTTGCCGCTAAAAAAGAATATTACCCGCTTTCATATTCGCAAAAACGAATGTACGTTTTAAATAAGATGCAGCAAGACCAGTTCGCGTATAATATAACTTCAGGGCTCTTGCTGGAAGGCGATCTGGATAAAAACAGGCTCAGCCGCGCGATTGACGAGCTAATTAAAAGGCACGGCTCTATGAGGACTTCTTTTGAAGTTATAGACGGCGAGCCCGTTCAAAAGATCAATCAAACCGTTAAATTGAAGAAAATCTTTAAAAAAGCCGAAGAAAGCGAAGTCGATAGCTGCATGCAGGAGTTCGTAAAAAGCTTCGAGCTTTCAAAACCTCCGCTGTTTAACATAATGCTTCTGGAAGTTTCCGCAAAGAAGCATATATTCATAATGGACGCTCATCATATCATAATGGACGGCATATCGCTCGAGATTTTTTACGACGAGCTTCTTGGTTTGTACGAGGGAAAAGATCCGGGGCCCGCGGCATACCAGTACAGCGATTACTCCGAATGGGAAAGAAGCGATGAAGTCCAGAAGTCGCTGTTAAAACAGGAACTTTACTGGAAGGAAGTTTTCAAGACGGACGTTCCGGTTTTAAGCCTGCCGCAGGACTATCCGAGACCCGCCGTGAAAAGCTCTGAGGGCGATGCGCTGATCTTCACCATCGATTCAGCGGTCACGCAAAATTTGAAGAAACTCTGCCTTGAAACCGGGTCCACCATGTTTATGCTTCTTCTTTCGGCTTTCAACCTGCTTTTACATAAATACAGCGGCAACGATGATATCGTTATAGGGACGCCCTGTTCCGGCCGCACTGTTTCGGAGCTCGACAGGGTCATCGGCATGTTCGTGAGCACCGTTCCCATGCGCAATTATCCGGCGGCCCAAAAAACGTTCCGGGATTTTTTGATAGAAGTCAGAAAAAATACTCTTGACGCATTTAATAATCAGCAGTTTCCGTTCGACAGGCTTGTGGAAGCGCTTAACGTGAAAAGGGATCCGTCGAGAAATCCTATATTCGACGTAATGTTCAGCTTCGGAACTAAGAGCGGATTCGAGTGTCCGAAGGGTCTCAAGGTCAGTTCTTACGACACGGTCCGCGAATCGGCCCAGTTCGATATAGTGCTCGACGCGAACGAAGACGAAGACTCCATAGAGGCCGCGCTTGAATATTCGACCAGGCTCTTCGACAGAAAAACTATAATAAGAATGTCGGAACATATTAAGACCATATTGGGTGAAATAGCGGCGAACGCCGACAAAAAAATAGCGGATATAAATATACTGCCCGAAGGCGAAAAGCGGAAAATACTGGAAGAATTCAACGATACTGCGCTGGACGTCCCATTCGGCGCTACCATTCAGGATCTGTTCAAAGAGGCCGCGGCGGCACATCCTCAAAAGACCGCGCTCGTTTTCCGGGATAAAAAATATACGTACCGCGAGCTTGATGAAATAACCAACCGTCTGGCGGCGCGTTTGCGCAAAAAGGGGATAAAGCCGGGCTCAGTGAGCGCGATACTGATAAACCGCTCCGAGGACATAATAATATCGATGCTTGGCATTATAAAAGCCGGCGGCGCCTACCTTCCGATAGACCCGTCGTATCCCGACGACAGGATAATGTATATGCTCGAGGATAGCGGCGCCATAGCGCTTCTCGGGCATTCGGCGCTGAAGGAAAGAGTAAAGGATTTCAAGGGCGAATGGATAGACCTCGATTCGCGCGATTATATTAGCGAAAGCCCGGCAGAGCTCGAAAATGTAAATAAATCGAGCGACCTTATATACGTCATATATACTTCCGGTTCTACCGGAAAACCGAAAGGCGTCATGATAGAGCACAGAAACCTCGTCAATCTGTGCAAATGGCACAATAAGTTCCACGGCGTAACTTCGGCCGATAACGCCGCGGCGTATTCCGGTTTCAGTTTCGACGCTTCAATATGGGAGATGACGCCGTTTATAACATGCGGCGCGGCGCTTCACATAATAGCGGACGAATTGAGGCTGTCGCCTGAAAAGCTCAATGATTATTTCAATGAAAACAATATAACCATAACCAACCTGCCCACGCAGTTCTGCGAGCAGTTCATGGAAAGCGCCGAAAACCGCTCGCTTAAAACGCTGGTTACGGGCGGCGATAAGCTCAGATCGTATAAGCCTTCAAAATTCAGGCTGGTAAACGAATACGGCCCGACGGAATACACGATTTCGGCCACCGCGTTCGTGGTTGATAAATTATACGACAATATTCCGATAGGCAGGCCGCTCGCAAACACATGGCTTTACGTTCTGGATAAAAACGGCGGTCCCGCTCCGATAGGCGTTGCCGGTGAGCTGTGCATATCGGGCGCGCAGATGGCTCGCGGTTATTTGAACCGGCCCGAGTTGACGGCGGAGAAGTTTATAAAAAATCCTTTTAAAACATGCGAGCTAAATTCGATTATGTATAAAACCGGAGATCTGGTCAAATGGACTACGAGCGGCGATATCGAATTCCTCGGAAGGATCGACCAGCAGGTTAAAATAAGGGGTTATCGCATAGAATTGGGCGAAATAGAGCAGCAGATACTCAAGATTGAAAATGTAAAAGACGCGGTGGTAGTAGATTTAACCGATGCGTCGGGCAATAAGTATCTTTCGGCTTATATAGTTAGCGGCGATGAAAATTTGGAAATAGAATCGATCAAAAAACATATAGCTAAACAGCTCCCGGAATATATGGTCCCGTCGTATTTCACGCGGCTTGAGCGAATACCGCTGACACCGAACGGCAAGATAGATAAAAAGGCCCTGCCGTCGCCGGAATTTAAAAGCGCCGAAGCCGAATATATAGAGCCTTCGACGCCGAACGAGATAAAGATAGCGAAGGTATGGAAGGAAGTTCTGGGGCTCGAAAAAGTCGGCGTTTCGGACAATTTCTTCCTTATCGGCGGAAACTCGATAAAAGCCATAGCGGCTGTTTCTAAACTTTCCAGGCACTTCGACGTTTCTATAAATGAAATATTCGAATATCAGGTATTGATAGAGCTCGCCAAAAATATCAAGCCCAGGCAGGACGGCCTGAAGCTGAAGCTGGCGGCTATTATGGAAGAAAGCGCCGAAGGCGGCGATATTTCCGAAAGCCCTGAATTCATAAGCGAATATGACAGGGTTTTCAAGGAATACGGCCTGAAGAATAAAAAGTATGAATCGATGGACTTTTCGAAGAGCAAAAATTACAAAAATATCCTTCTGACGGGCGGCACCGGCTTTCTAGGAGTTCATCTCCTGCGCGATATAATTTTTGACATGGATTGCGCTCTCACGCTTATCGTAAGGGGAAAAGATAACGATGACGCGGCGGCGAGAGTGCGCGCAAAGCTTAAATATTATTTCGGCGAAGGCGTCATAAACAGCGATGAATTCAAGAAAGTTAAAATTTACAGGGGCGATCTGTCGGCGGAAAATCTGGGGCTTTCAACCGAAGAATATGCCGCGCTTTCCCAAAGCGTCGATGCGGTTATACATTCGGCGGCCATAGTCAAGCATTACGGCCACTATGACGAATTTTTCAACGGCAACGTAGTTTCGACAACGAATTTATTGAAATTCGCCGCCGATTCAAAAAAGAAAGATTTCAGCTATATATCCACCGTATCCGTCGCTTCCGGAACTTTAGACGGCCGTGAATTCGCCGTTTTCACCGAGTACGACACCGACTTCGGCCAGGGGCACGATAACTATTATCTAAAAACGAAATTTCTCGCCGAGAAGGAAGTCATAAACGCCAGAAACGCCGGACTTAACGCCAGCATATACAGGGTCGGAAATATAGTGTTTAACTCCGACTCGGGGCTTTACCAGGAAAATATAGAAGACAACGCGTTTTATAACCAGATCAAATCTTATTTGAATATAGGCGCGGTGCCCGAAGCTCTCGACGAAGCCGAATTTTCATTCGTAAATCATCTCTCGCGGGCAATATGCCTGCTGTTCGGCCGCGCCGGACTCGATAACGAGATATTTCACCTATGGAACCCCGAAACGGTCAAACTTTCGGAGCTTCTGACCGACGAGGCGCTGGAATTGAACGTTGAGCGGCTCGAGCTTAAAAAGTTCATCGAGCATTTATACGATAACTACGATAAAAAAGGCATGGCTGACTATATAGGGCAGATCATGACGCACATGGGCTGGCTCGACGACTCCGATAAAAAGGAAGCCTACTTCAGCGTGCTGTCGGATAAAACCGAAACGATCCTGCGGCGCGCCGGTTTTAAATGGCCGAAGCTCGAAACCGATAAACTTTCTAAAATGATCACTCGCGCGTTTAGCGAAAGGATAGACTTTTTAAAAAATATTTCCGTATTTTCATCATTCAGCGAAGCCGAGCTCATAAAAATAGCCGGCTCCGCCCGTCAGAAAGTCTTTAAAAACAATGAAGATCTTCTGTGGGAAGGCGTTTACAGTAACGAATTTTACGTTTTAATGGACGGTTTTATAGAAATATGCCGCAATTCCGTGGACGGATGGACCGGAACGCTTATGGTGGCTGGCCCTCAGAGCATAGTCGGAGAGGAAAATTTCATTTTGAACAAGCCCTCTACCATTACGGCGGAATCCATAATGGGCGATTCGCTGGTGCTCGCGTTCAATTTTGACAGAATCAACGGGCGTATAATGAAAAACCCCGGCGCCGTGAGCGAAATGCTTAAGCTTATGGCCGAAAAGATAGCCAGGCTTGAAAAGCTGATAGTGAGTATGGGATAGAGCATTGAGATTACGCGCGCCCGTTTTTAATCGGCCATTTCTACGAGGTGCTTCCAGTAGCGGACCGGCATGCATCGTTTCTGGAGTTTGGGGTTTATGCGCGTTTCTATGACGAGGCTTTTGAGGAACGCCCGCCATAGGTCCTGGTAGATATCTTCGTTTTCCGCCGATTGCGGCGCGCCGTTCAGGGAAATATCCACGACCGACCAGTTCGCGCCCCCGCCTTGACCGTCGTTTAAAGCCGCTATGCCGCGTTTCAGATCGTGTATCATCCAGGGCTCGCCGGGGAGTCTGTGGGCGAAATGCGGCGCCACGAGCCCTACCACATTGTTGTCCGGCTCTATTTCGGCGTAGTAAATATGACGCCGCGAATTAATTTCTCCGGCAGCGCCGGTTTCCACTTTTTTAAATCTTATAAGCCCGAGCAGTCTGTGCTTTTCGCAGTGCAGTTTGTCTCGCAGCTTATGCACGCCTATGACGCGCGGATCGTGAAGAAATTTATCGGCCTTGCGGCCTTTTTCGATGCCGAATTTGAAATAATCGTAAATTACTCCGCCGTGGTTTTCCGATTCGGCTAAAAAAGCGTAGAATATATTATGCATGGCGTCTAATGAAATGAAATTCGATATTATATTCACGGCTTTAGCCGCTTTGCGCGGATCGGTTTTGAGCGGGACTTTTTCGACGAAAAGCCCGTCTTCGAACTCGCTTTCGGCCGCAATGGCGTCGGGTTTTTGCGCCGCGCAATACGCCGTAAAGAGCGCCGTTAAAAGCCCGTCGAAACTGTCGTCGTAGATATATGTTGCGCCCATTTAAAATTCCCCCGTTACGGCCGCGCTTATATTAGTTGAAACGTCGTGCGGGATGTCGTTTTCGAAAAGCGAAAGCTGGCCTTCGTCTTCTTTTTTCTTTTTCAGTCCGGCTGCGCCGGAGCCGGGGAGCGCCGGGGGCGGCCCTATTAATTTAACGCGCAGCGAGCTTTCTTCATATACCAGTTTTTCGTAATATTTCCCCGAGCACGTTATGAAATATTTAGCTCGCTTTAAAACCACTCCAAGCCGCTTTAAGTCGTCGAAATTTAGAGCGTGCACGCGTCTGGCGGTAACTATTTTTTTAGCGGAGCGCACTCCGACGCCAGGTATGCGTAATATGGTTTCGTAACTTGCGCGGTTGATTTCCACCGGGAATAGATGCAGGTTGTTTACGGCCCACGCGGCTTTGGGATCGAGAGCGGCGTCGAGCTGCGGCCTTGCGGGGTTAACCAGTTCGTCGGCGAGAAAGCCGTAGAAGCGCAGCAGCCAGTCGGCCTGATAAAGCCTGTGTTCGCGCAGCAGCGGCGGCTTGGATATGACGGGAAGCTTCGGGTTGTCTGAAACCGGAATATACGCGGAATAAAATACGCGCTTTAAATTGAATTTATCATAAAGCGATTCGGATAATTTTATAATTTTATAATCGGGTTCGGGCGAGGCGCCTATTATAAGCTGGGTGCTCTGGCCCGCCGGAACGAACTGAGGCGCTTTATAGTTTTTTTTGTGCTCTTCGGCCTTTTCTATTATTTCTGCGCCGATGCGCTTCATAGGCAGAAGTATATTTTCCCTGTTTTTTTGGGGCGCGAGCGCCTTGAGGCTCTCTTCGCTTGGAAGCTCGATATTTACGCTCATTCTATCGGCGTATCTTCCGGCCTCCGATACCAGGCTGTAATCGGCTCCGGGTATGGCTTTTAAATGGATATAGCCGTTGAACTTCTTTTCGATACGGAGTTTTTTTACGGCAAGAAGCATGCGCTCCATGGTGTAATTTGCGTTGACTTCCACTCCGGAGCTTAAAAACAGCCCTTCGATGTAGTTTCTGATATAAAAATTAATAGTGAGATCGACTATTTCATCTACGGTAAATGACGCGCGGGGCACGTCGTTGGTAGTGCGGTTAATGCAGTACGCGCAATTATAGATGCAATTATTGGTGAGAAGCACTTTTAAAAGAGAAACGCAGCGCCCGTCGGCGCCCCAGGTGTGGCAGATGCCGCTTTCGGCGGCATTGCCGATGCCGCCTTCGGTGTTTTGACGGCTGCTTCCGCTGGATACGCATGAAACATCGTATTTAGCGGCGGCGGACAGTATTTTAAGCTTGTCTTTAACGTCCATAAACGTACTCCGTAATTTAAATGTTTTATATTTTTATTATAACATAAAAATTGAAATTTGTCGAAAATATTTTCGAAAAGCCATAAAAAAAAATCACCGGGTTTCTTATCGCCTGAAGTTTAAAAAATTTTTAATATTGCGTTAATGCAATTAAATGTGATAAAATGCATTTCAACATTAAAGTTAAAAAATATTTGGAGGAAAAAGTGAAATCGATCGCAAAACTTACGTTAATTCTTTACTCGCTGGTGCTTTTCGGCGGAACCGCCGCCGCGGCGGAAAAAGAAACTTTAGCTGAAAAACAGCCGCAGGCAATCGAAACGCAGGAAAAACCGAAAGCTAAAAAAGCCAAAAAGGAAAACACCCTTAAAAGATACGTTAAAAAAGGCAAATTGAGCGAAGCCGAAGCCGCTAAAATCAAGGAAGAAATTAAAAATGAGCTCAAAAACGAAATAATAAGCGAGATCAAAGCCGAATTAAAAGAAGAGCTTAAAGGCGACGTAAAAGCCGATGTCAAGCAGGAAATTCAGGCCGAAGCTAAAATCGAAAAATCCAAAGAAGTAGAAATAGCTAAAAAATCAAAGGAAAAAGAACTGAGCATTTCCGGATATACTCAGGTTCAGTACACCGATAACAATGCCGCGGGAAATTCTTCATCGTTTAACATAGCGAGAACAAGAATGATAGTGAAGAAAAAAGTCGACGATAAATTGAGCTTCTTTCTTCAGACTAATTTATCGGGAAACGCCGCCAACAACGCGAACAGCTCGAGTAATCCCAAGCTGACGCTTCTCGACGCTACCGTTAATTATCAGGCTACGCCGGACCTTGAAATTAAAGCCGGCCAGTTCGTTATTCCTTACGGTCTCGAAGTTGTGCTCGGCCCTAAAAATTTATATATGATAAATTACTCGCAGGTGGGAGCTAACGCCGACCACGAAATCTTAGGCGACGACCAGCGTGATACGGGCCTTATGTTCATTCACAAAAAGAAAGAAAGCCCGTTCACTTATTATCTGTCCGCCACCAACGGCGAAGGCATCAACCGCCGCAACGATTCAAACGACAGCAAAACCGTTTCCGGCAAGATATCTTACGCGCCTAACGCTTTCTGGCAGATAGGCGTTTCGGCGCTTTCCGGCAAGAGGTATAAAGCCGCTTCCACGGCTGCCGCCGGCATCGCGTTATATGGAACTCAGGGCGGAGCTACTCCTGCGCAGGATTTCAAAAGAAACGGAACCGGCTTCGATTTCAAATATAAAAAAGACAGATGGTACTGGCAGGGCGAGTATCAGTGGCTCAGAACCGGCCTTGCAGGCCGTATCAACGATCTGAAAGGAAAGGGCGGCTATCTTCAGGGCGGCTATATGATGACCAAAACTCTCGAACTCGCTCTCAAAGAAGATATATTTACGCCCGATACCGATAATTCCGCCACCAAAAGAACTATACACGCGGCAGGCCTCAACTGGTATTTCGTGAAAAACGCAAAATGGCAGATTCTCTACGAAAACCGCAAAGAAACACCCGAAGTTAAAAACGATTTCTGGGCGTCACAGCTGCAGCTGGAATTCTAAAAAATACGGGTTCGCGTAAATCGAAAATTAAATCATAAAATAAATCAGGCCTGTTTTAAGCGAACGGGCCTGTTTTATTTTAATATGTTTGCGGACAGGAAATCGCGGCCGGTGAAAATGATCTTATCCGGCAGACTTTCAATCGCTTTGCCTGCGCCGTTTTTTATGCATGCAGCCATAGCGTAGCTTTTTATATCGCCGTATAATTTAAGCCGGTAATCCAGCCTGCGGCCGTTTTTATAAACCGCCGGGCTTTCGCCGCCGAATGAGATTTCCAGCGAGCCCGGCTCTTCGCTCAGGCCTATTCCTGCGCATTTAAGGTAGCTTTCCTTCAGCGCCCATATTTTGTGGCACAGCAGGGTCTTTTCGGGTCCTTTAAAAGACCGGATGAGTTTATATTCGTTGTCAGTATAGACTATACGTATTTCGTCTATTTTATTTTCTTCGCTTATAAATTCGCAGTCGCAGCCGATTTCTATATTAGATATCGCGCATATAACCAGGCCGCCCGAATGCGAGACGTTGAAATGAAAGCCCTCGACTCCCTTCAGAAAAGGTTTTCCATAATAAGTTCTGCCGAAATTTATATCATCGTTTTTGATTTTGAGTTTTTCGCGTATTATAGCTCTGGCGAGCAATTCGCCGCCCATTGAAAGCAGAAAATCCGATTCTTTGCGGAATTTGCGCGACGCTTCGAGGCGTTCTATGGAAACGAGTTTGATAGCCGCGTCCGATATGATAAAATCGCGGCTGGAGTTTACGTCGAGCGCGTATAATTCACTCATTTGATTTTTCCATGAGGTGCGTCAGCGAATCCAGCTCGTAATTATTGTCCGAGCAAAGTTTCGCTACCCTTTGAATATATGATTCCATGTCGAATTTGCGCTTCAGTCCGGCTTCGTTCATATACCTTATGCTGCCAAAAACAGGGCGGCGCGTCCAGGGGCGGTCGTGCTTTCCAAAACACCACGCCACGCCGGCGAAGCTGTTTGGATCGCGGCCGTCGAGGCTGTATTTGTTGTTCAAATAAATCGCGGTTTTATAAGCTTCTTTATAATTTGGCGTCCATTCTATTATTTTTTTGCCCCAGTACATTCTCATGTAGTTGTGCATCTTGCCGGTGACTATCATTTCCAGCTGCGCGGCGTTCCAGCAATGATCGTGAGTGCGCGCCTTTTCAAAATCGTCCATTTCGTAGATATAAGGCCTTTTATCTATGGCCCGCCCTTCGAGCGTTTGTACGGCCCATTCGGGAAGCGATTCATGCGAATCGTATTTATCGTTATATTCGCAAAAATTGAACGACAGTTCGCGGCGTACTATAAGCTCTTCGAGGAATTTTTCTTTTGCGGCCGCAGGAGCGTCGGAGTTTTTAATCAGAAGCGCTATATGGACCGGCGATATCTGACCGAAATGAAGGTAGGGCGAAATATGCGAAAGGTGGTTCAGCGCCGGGTCGTTTCGCATGGAGTCGTAGTTATGTAGCCTTGTTTCTATAAAATCTTTTACGGTTTCGAGCGCTCGGGTTTCGCCGCCCGTAAATCGCGGCGATTTAAAAACTGTTTTATCTATATTATTTAATTGTGATATATTAAAATCGGCAGGGGCGAAATATTCTCCGGATATTTTAAGGCCGAGCGAGCTTGCGCCGACTTTGCCCTGAGGTAAAGTTATAAGGTATTTATCGAGTTTTTTATGTATTTTAGGTCTCAGCGTGCGCGCGGCGAATTCTTCTTTACCGGAGGCCTCGTTCACCGGAACTACGGCTTCGGATTCGACCTGGTAAAAGGCGCATTTGACTTTTTCGGCGGCCGATTTCCGCCATTCTTTCTGGATGCGCAGATATCCGCGGTCGGTCACAACGGCGCATGCTTTTTGCGATAATTTTACGATTTCGTTCACGGGGTCGCAGATCCGGCAGACAAGTTTGATCTTTCTTTTTTCGAGAAGTTTTTCGGTATCGTCGAGGCCTTCTAAAAGAAAATGAAAGTGTCTCAGGTTCGCTTCCGGGTACCGGCCGTATATGGCGAAGAAAGCCAGGAGGGGTTTTTTTAATTCATTGGCGAGATTTATGGCAAATTCGAGGGCGTGGTTATATTCCGAGCGCACCGAAGCCTGCATCCAGTAAAGGATGTAATCGCCTTCCAGAGGGTTATTGGAGTTTAATTTTTTAATGCGCTCGTTTTGCATTGAATTGATTTTAAAAATATAAGCCGCGTTTTTATTAAACGGTCACTTTTAGATAGACCGTTCCAAAGCTGACCATATCGCCTGATTTCAGCGGATATTTTTGCGACACGTTCAGCGCCGCGCCGTTTAAGCGCGTTACGACCGAGTTTGAAAGAGGCGTCATATAAAAAATTCCGTCTTCGAATAAAAATTTTGCCTGTTCGGCGTCAGCGGTTATATGTTTGCACGATATAAAATTTTTGCTTTTGTTATCTATATTGCATTTAAGATTGTTACGCGAGCGTTCTTCGTCGGATTTGCATTTATCGCAGCGGCCTATTATGTCGCCGTTGCGGCAGTTTAATTTAATGGATTCGTCGCTTGAAGTTAAAAACAGCACCTGGGCTTCGGGAGCGGCTTTTACGACCGGGCCCGGAAGGGCTTTTTCGAGCACCGCGTTGAATTTTTCTTCTTCGAAAGGCTTGCTCACAAAATATACCGCGCCGAGCGAGAACGCTTTCACTATATTTTCGCGGGTGGAAACGGCCGATATCATAATGACTTTAGCGTCGGGGTTGATTTTTTTTATCATGGTGAGCCCGTCTATTCCGGAATCGCCGGGCATCGTGATATCCATCGTAACCAGATCGGGCCTGATCTGCTGATAAAGCGGCATGGCTTCGAGTATGCTGCCTGCCTCGTACATATTGTAAAACCCGAGTTTTTGCAGGGCTCTTTTTATCATCAGCCGCATGAATTTAGCGTCGTCTACTATGAGTATCTTTTCGTTTCTTATTATCATAATTGCACCGCAGTCCGATCCGTTTAAATTTAAAAATCGATAACTTCGAAGCAATTATAACATAAAAAAAATGCTTTTTCAATTATCCGTTCTGAACTCTTAAATTAAATAAAATATTTTATCCATACGATATGAGAAAGGACCAATTATTTCTTGCATAGTCAGCCGATTGCTGTTAAAATTATAAAGATCCGATCCATATTTGACGGATAACCGATAGTTGAAACTTAACTGATTATGAATAAAAATTAGAGGTGCGGAAGTGAAGATAAAAGAAAATTCTCGCGTCGGGCGCGTTTTAATATTGCCGTTTTTTATTATAGCGTCGTTATTTTTAACTTTTTTCGAGTTTAGTGCCGCCTTCGGCGGCAGCGGTGCGTTTCAGCCCATACCATTATTCGAGATCGATTGCGCGTCCGGCGGCTCCGCTTCAGTTAAACCGTCGCCTGCGGGGACTAACGATGAAACTATCTCCATGTACGCCGCCTCTGATTTTCCAGTTTCTTTCAGTGTTTTTGAGAAGCTTAATCTTCTGCTGGTGCTCGATCCCGGCAGGGAAAGGCTTTGCCGTTTCGATATGTCGGGAAAATTTCTGGGCGAGCTGAAAGTTCAGGCAGGCGCGAATTTATCGGGATTCGTCTGGCTTGCGTCATCGCGCGCGTCGTTTTTTATATTCGACGGCGCGTGTGAAATAGGCGTCATAGAAGCCGATATGTCTTCCGGCAAAATATTTTCACCGCTGAAAAAGATCGGCATTCCGGCTCTATCCGAAGGTTCTCCCGCCGATGATTTCACTCCGGGCGGCATCTGGCCGTTAGCGGCGCGCGGCGCCTTCGATGAAGGCCTGCTGCTCAATGCCGTTTTTGGCGCTTCGTCCGACCGCGCGTTTATTTATAAAAAAGGCGTCATCGCGCCGGTCAAAAAATTTCCGAAAAATTTCACGGGTTCTGCCTCTTTCAACGGCGGTTCCGCCGTATTCGGCGTCGAGGCGCGCGGCAGCGAAGCTATAATGTCCACCTTCGATCTTGCAACCGGAGATTACGACTGGGTGCCGCTTTTGAAGGAACTCGCCCCCGCCGGCGCTAAAGGCGAAGGCGTTAAAAGCGTCAGGCCGGCCGGCTCAGACGCCTCGGGGTGCGTTTATATTGAGGCGCTTTACGGCGGCGCGTCCGGGGCGTTCACGGCTTGTTATATTTATAAATTCAATAAAAACGGAAAATTCATGGGCCGCGTCCGTGTGCCGGAATCGCCGGAAATGCCGGCCCGGCGGTACATATACATAGACGCCGCGGGCTCGATCTTTTATATGAAAAAAAGCGACGCTCCGAACAAGGTACGGTTTTATAAATTCACAATCGACGAGTTGAATTGAAAGGACTTTTTTAAAGGTTCCCTCCGGGCAATTTATTAGTGAATAGTGGATAGTGAACAGTGAATAGTTAAGGCTGGGGCTCGCCCTGCGAGCTCTATTTGTTTAACTCGTGTACAGACCTCACGCCCATCCGATAGACATGGAGGTCTTAGTGCCGCCGCAACGCTCCTCAAAAATTTTGTCTGGCCCCTGCTATAAGCTTAAAGGCAACTTAAAAAAAGGTTATTAACCAAAAAGTATAATATAAAACATTAATGTGGACTTACCAACAAGCCATTATTGCTGCGCAGACGCGCGCGTGCGCGCGTCTGCAAAAAACAGAGCAAATAAAGAGATAAAAGAAAGCTGAGCATAAAAGAAATTTTAGCAGATTTTAGGAAAATAAAATAAAAACAGATAAGAATTTATAGCAACGTAAGAAAAGAGCTAATCTGAGTTAAAGTCCCGACTGAAAAGCCGGCACTCCACAAAAATAAAGCGTCAGGCGAGTCAGGGGTTGGAAGGGATTTTAAGGGAAGGCAGGGGCCTTTGGCACCTGGCCTTCCCTTATCAAAAAAAGGCCGTAAAATTTTTAACGGTATTTAGCTATAAAAGCTATATTTCCAAGTATAAAATTAAAAAGGCTATAAAGTTGTTCGAAAAATTGACAAACCATTTTTTAGCGAGTATAATTGATGTGTTACTATAATCTTGTATTTCAAATTAAGATATAGTAAAGATATCAATATCAAAAAAGTAGAAAGAGAGTATTTCAAGATGCAAAGAGCAAAGTACACGGTTGTTTTAAGAAATTTATTTTTATCGGCGGCGGTATTATGCATGGTAATGCTGGCTGCGGGAACGGTTTTAGCGGAAGAGTTCAAATTCGTGAGCATGGCCGATTCGCGTTCCAACGGCGAACCTATAGGCATAAACAAACCGATACTCGATAAGATCGTAGCGAACGCCGTCGGCGACGAACCTGAATTTGTTCTATTCCAGGGCGATATGGTTCTCGGCAGTAAAAAAGACCTCAATGTATTCAAAAAACAGCTCGATAATTTTCGCGCGGCAATGAAACCTCTCACGGATAGGGTTCCCATATATTTTTCATTCGGCAATCACGAATGCACCACGCAGGCTCACGTAGATATTTTGAAAAAAACCTTTGATAATCCAGCGACGCTCAGCGGCAAGTACAATAAACTCGCTTATTCTTTCGACCACAAAGGTTCTCATTTTATATGCCTTACGACCAATCTTCCCGATGAAAATAACAACCTGACCAATGAACAGCTTAACTGGCTGGAAGGCGATCTGAAGATGAGCATGTCGGCCGACCATGTTTTCGTATTCGGCCACTCGCCGGCTTATCCCGTAGGCGGCCACATAGGCAGCTCTCTCGATAAATATCCATCTCAGCGCGACAAATTCTGGTCGCTTCTCAACAAGTACCGTGTAGACGCTTATTTTTGCGGCCACGAACATCTTTTCGACAGGCAGAAGATAAATAACGTCTTTCAGATAATAAACGGCTCCTGCGGCGCGCCTATCAGAACCAAAATCGGCCGCGGCGGCACCGAAAACTATAGCGGTTCGTTCTTCCAGCATGTATTAATTGAAGTATCCGGGCCTGACGTAACATTTTCGGTTTACGATGAAAATAAAAAACTTCGCGATAAATTCCGTCTCAGCAGAAGGGTTCTCAACGAAATGCACGGCGGCGAATAATTTTTAATTAGTATTTGAATAAAGCGGCAAGCTAAAAATAAAATACGAATAATATAAAAACAGGGGAGAGAGGTTTCGGCCTTTTCTCCCCTGTTTTATGTTTATTTTTAATTGGATTTAGTGATTACATGGCATAAACTCTGTAATCTATATCGGGAAAAATATTATCGTGGTATTCTAGCGCCTGGAGGAATTCCGGCACGATACGGCGGCGTTTTATCTGATCGTAAAGCGAGTTAAAGCGGTTGATATGATCTTTTGTGCGTTTAACGGCGTATTCGACCGTAGTGTTATTATACATAATGAACGCCCAATCGGAGCTCTGGGCCAGCAGGAGTTCGCGGGCCGCCTGAGCGAGCGCGCGGTTTACCAGGAGGTCTGAGCTCTGGTTCTGGTAATAAGTGGCCAGTTCGACCATTCTTTCGGCGATTTCTATAAGGTGTTTATATATCCAGTCATTTTGTGGCGCGAGCCACACTTCTGAATAGCCTTTGTGGCCCCAGGAGCTGAAAGACGGGGTGACCACCTGGTTTTTAGGGTACATATCGAGGTATTCGGCCGGCGTAATGGGTTTGACGGCGCTTTTTGAATCGCTGGACATTCTGAGGAAATGTTCTATGAATTGGGGGCCTTCGTACCACCAGTGGCCGAAGAGTTCGGCGTCATAGGGCGAAACCACGAGCGGCTTGCGGTCCATGTAGCGGGATAGGTGTTCGACCTGTTTAACCCGGTTGAAGTGGAAGTTAGCCGCATGTTCTTTAGCCATGTAGGAAGCTTTTTCGGGATTATAAATTTCTTTCTGGTTGGTCTTTCCGGTTATTTTATAGTATTTAATGCCGGTATTTATCCTGATTCCGTCCGGATGGATATAAGGCCTGATATAATCGAGATCGAGATCGAAGCCGACGTCGCGGTAGAATTCGCGGTAGTTGTAATCGCCGGGGTATCCTTCGTTCATGCTCCACACGGAGCGTGAAGATTCTACGTCGCGGCCGAAAGCGGCCACTCCGGACCCGCAGAACACGGGCGCGAAAACGCCGTATTTAGGGCGCGGCGAAGCGTGAAGGACTCCGTGGGTATCGGTAAAGAAGAATTGTATTCCGTATTTTTTGAGTATCTCGTCGTGGCCGGGAAAGTATCCGCATTCGGCAAGCCATATTCCGCGGGGTTTTCTGCCGAGGTGTCTTTCGTAAGAATCGACGGCTATTTTTATTTGGGCTTCGACAGCCTTGGAGTTGACCGACATAAGCGGCAGAAAGCCGTGCGTAGCGCAGCAGGTGATTATTTCAAGATTGCCCGAATCCTGGAATTTTTTAAAGCCGCTTATGAGGTTGCCGCCGTATTTTCCGACGAATACGTTGCGGTTAAGCGTGAACTTATCGAGGTACATCCTGGCTACTTTGTTAAAATCAGCCATCAGCTGGGTTCTTGTCACTTCTTTATCGGCGAGTTCTATAAGCGCGTCGATATGTTTTATGTAGCGTTCCTGCAGGAGAGGATCTGAAAGCATTGCAAGGAGCGTGGGCGTAAGCGACATGGTTATTTTAAAATTAACGCCGTCGTGGCGGAGAGTTTCGAATATATTGAGAAGCGGGATATACGTTTCGTTTATGGCCTCGAAAAGCCAGTTTTCCTCTAAAAAATATTTATATTCGGGATGGCGGACGTAAGGCAGGTGCGCGTGAAGCACCATTGAGATATAGCCTTTTTCTTGCATTAGAGAGCGCTCTCCTTTTCGGCCTTGCTGTAGTGTGTTCTCTTATGCACTTCGGGGGTAATGGTTATTTTGTCGATCTTATCGGCTGAAACTCCGACCGCGGGTATATCTACGTCGCCGTCGGGCAGGGCCATTCTGATCGAAAAAGTTCCATCCGGCCTCAATTTGATGGGTTTATCCATGAGGGTGACGCTGGCGTCGGGTTCGGTGGCGCCATAGACGATAAGTTCGGTATTGAGCACCATCCAGAATTTGCGTTGTTTTTTAACTTCCTGTTCTTCGCGGGCTTTTTCGGCTGCGAACTGCGACGAAAGGGTTTCGGATGAAATTCCGCGCGATATAAGCTGGGAAAATTCTTCGGGTTTCATTCCGCGCGCCATAGCCTGCATGATATCGGCCGAGCTCATTCCGAGCTGCGATCCGCCTGAAAGTTCGTATATTTTCTCGAAAACTCCGTCTTTGACCATCCATTTTTCGTCGCTGTGTTCTGAAACCCTCTGGCTGGGCATAGCCACATCGTTAGAAGACGCCATTTTATAAAAATCTCCGGTTTTAGAGCGGTACCCGAGTTCGAGAACGTATCTGGCTTCGGGTTTCACGTGAATGTACCATGAAGAAGCGGTGTCGGTGAGTTCTATATCGGAGTAGTTTCCGGCTTCGCCGCCGTCGTATAAACGCAGTATTCTTTTAGCGTCGTTGAATTCTTTAGCGCCCATGGTATTTTTAATTTCGGTTATGGTTTCTCCGGCCACGTCCCAGAAAGTGTATATCCACTCGGGGTCGCGCACGAGAGTTATAAGCCTGTTTTTGCCGTATGATTCAGGCAATTCCTGGGCTGTGTTTATTATATAATGCTTGCCGTAAAGGTTTTCGACGTCGGAAGATATGACGTTCATAGCTTCGGGTTTAGCGAGAGGAGTTTTAACGACGACTTTTTTAACTTCGCGCTTCTGGACTTTTGATGGGCTTTTTTCTGCCGCCGTCTTTTTTATGGCAGTTTTAGCTTTTGCGCCGGCGGGGGTTTTAGATTTTTTTTCATCTTTAACGGCCGTTTTAGAAACTGCGCCGTTTTTTTCAGTTTTAGCCGGGCCCGATGATTTAGGCCTGGAGGTCAATGTTTTTTTCACGCCAACCCGCTCCTTTACTTCGGCCGTATCCGCGGTTTTTGTTTTTACGGCCGCGGAAGAGGCTTTTACGGTTTTTAAAATTTCTTCTTTTTTAACGGTTTCAGGTTCCGGCATTTTTGCCGCATTTATTTTCTTTTTTTCAGGCGCCGCCGTTTTAGCGCTTTTAGCAGTGATTTTCTTTTCGGTTTTCAGGGGCTTTTCGGCTTTCGCTTTAGCGGTTTTTAAAGGTTTTTCTTCAGCCGCGATCGATTTTCGCGAAGACGCCGCGCCGGAAACTCCTTTTTTTTCAGCAGATTTTTCCTTCACCGCAGACGTTTTCTTGGTTTCATTTTTTTTACCGTTTTTAGCAATTGCCATTCTTGAAGCCCTCCTGTCCAATTTTAATAAAGCAAGTAATATGCCATCAATAAAAACTTATTAAGATATTTTTCAAATTTACCAAAACCGTTGTTAAAATAGGGATTTATTAGAGCCGAAACGCTGGCGTGATTCAATCGTTTTATTATATTTTTATGTAATGCACATTTAACCGGCAGCGGGCTGCCGTTAATTTATACTTTCTTTTTAGCCTGCTTATCAGTTTGAACGCCTGTGATGTCTTCTGGTTTTATATTGAAGAAAGTTCCTTCGTTATCGTCTGCTATTTCGAGTTTGCCTATTTTATACCTGAATAAATCAACGACTTTAACGCCGAAATATTCGAACATTTTTCTTATCTGCCGGTTGATTCCCTGGGTGAGCGTTACTTCGTAAGCGCATTCACCGACATGTTTTATGCTGCATGGGCGGGTTTTAACGCTATCGCCCGTTCCGTCGGTTATTACGATTCCCTGAGCGAATTCTTTTATCTGTTCTTCGTCGATATCCGCGTTGGTTTTAACCATATAATGCTTAGCTAATTTAGAGTTTCCGCCCGATATTTTATCTGAAAAAGCGTTATCGTTGGTAAGTATTATAAGGCCGCGCGATTCCTTATCGAGCCATCCGGCGGGATTGAGGCCGTTAGCTTTTGCGAACGGGATGAGTTCGTATATGGTTTTAGCTGATTTAATAGACGCGCGGCAGCTGGTTTCGTAGCCTGCGGGCTTGTTGAACGCGATGTACTGGTATTTTTTTTCGCTGACGGCTTTTCCATCGACTTTGATTTTATCTTTTTTAAGATTAACGCTGTACATCATATCATTTATGATCGTGCCGTTGACCATGACGCGGCCGCCGGTTATATATTCTTTGGCAGCGGTCCTCGAGCACACTGATAATTTAGACAGCGCCCTGTAAAGCGCGCACACGCCGTCCTGAGAGTTGAAGCTGATAGTTTTAGCTTTCGGCGCCGCATCGGGCCTGGATTTAAATTTGGCGCCAGTTTTTTCGTTATTTTTTTTAAAGGATTTTCCGGTTGTTGTTTTTTTATCTTTATTTATCATCATAAGCTATATGATAACAGATTAATGGATATATTTCAATAAGAATATTAAACGGCGCTGTTTTAACAAAACGAGCGCCGTTTGATGCTTTATGTTATTTAGTTATTGAGTGTGTGCTTGCGAGGCGTAACCGCTTATTTTATTTTAGCCAGAAGCGTTTCGCATTCCTTGAGAATATCGGCGCTGTCTTCGGATTTGGCGGTTTTGGCCGAGCGTATAATGCGTTCGAGTCGTTTTACCGCATCGTCTTTTTTATTTTCCAGAAGGCTCAGATACGCCATTTCGTATTCCTGCGAAAGGGTTTTAGGCCGCTCGTAATTTTTTTTAACCAGTTTGAGCCTTGAAGCGGTTTTATCATACGCGTAAAAATGGCTGAATTCGAGATGAGGCGCTATAGCGCCCGGCGCGGCGAGATAACCGCCGATCACCAGAGTGACGGCGCCTTCGGGTGATTTTATAATGTCGAACTTTCCTTCGTTGACTCCATCTGATTTAAAGAACACTTTGAAATTTTTATCGCCGCCGTCTTTTTTTTCGGCCTTAAGCGCATATACTTCCATAAGGTTTTTCATTCCGCCGCGCCTTAAAAATATTATTTCTTTGTTGCCGCAGCCGTCTATATCGGCTAACTCTAATTTTTCAATATAGACCGAGAACGAGTCGATCGTGGTTATTTTATCTTTATAAAAAATAGCCAGTTTCGATTCGGGCGCGTCCTGTTGAGAGGCCTGCGAAATTTTATCCACGCTCAATATAATCTCGTCGATTTTATCGCCGTCCACGTCGCCGAAGGCCGTAAAGCCCGGGCGTTCGTTTTTATCGAGCTTTTCTATTATTCTTTCATCCAGCGGCCTTGCGGCAGGGGTGCCGGCGTAGGACGCTATCGGCATAAAAGCCGTCAGGGCCAATAACGCCGTGCAAGCCACGCGGGCGTAACCTGAAATTTTATTATAACCGCCTATATATTCATTTTTATTGATATGCTTCATTTATATCACCTTTTTATTTAAATTTGTTAAATCGCAGGCCGTTCGAGTTTTAGCGCGAAGCCATCCAGGCTTCTTCGGCGGCCGATATTCTCACGTTAAGTTTTTTTCTGATATTGATGGCGTAATGTATTGATTCGCGGGGGATTGAGTTGCTTCTGACTATTTCGTCCCAGCTCATATTTTTTAAAGCCGCCCGGCCCGGCCCGCCGTTATAGGCGGCAAGCGCTTTAGCGAGCATAGAGGAGGCGTCGTCGCCTGAAGTTTTCCAGTCGGAACGGCCTAATTGATCGTCTATATATTTTACGCCGAAGGCGAGATTGGCTTCGGGATCGTATATATTTCCGGCGGTGGCGGTATGAAATGGCATTATCTGCATAAAGCCCACCGCGCCGGCGCTCGAAACCGTTATTTTTCTGTCGCGCCAGTGATATTTGCCCGATTCCTGCTGCAGTATGCCGTGGACTAAAGCTTCTTTAGATATGGCGTTTCCGGAATTGTCCATAAGGCCGGTGGGCATATTTTTCATTGCCGCCGCCGCGTTTGAAACCCACTGATTGAACTGCGTGCTGTTTTTAGAAACCGTTCCGGCAGGATATTTAGCCAGGGCCTGCTGGAACATTTTGCCCTGTTCGAGGAGCTTTTTCTTTGTGGTGTCGTCAAGAACTCCTCTGGTATAGGTTTTTCCGGCATTCCAGCTTCCGATGGAAGCCGACTGGAAGGTTTTAAGCGCCTGGTCGAAGCCGTTGAAGCGGCCGTAGCCGAGGCCGGCGAGTATATTTGAAGCGACTTCCGGGGTAATGCCGCTCGCGTCCGCCGGCAGCTGCATGGATTCGAGAACGTTTTTATCGCCGGAAACGGCATCTGAGACTCCGGGGCCGCTTGTTTCGTCGACGGCCGGAGGAACGCCTTTTTTAATATAGCTGGAGTGGCAATATCCTATAGTTCCGTTTGAAAGTTTCACCTTATACCACGCGCCTTCAACGCCTATTATGGTAAGCTGCGTCCTGTCGGCGAGCTCCTGCATTATGGGATTGGAGGTGGACGGGCCGGTCCTTAAATTAAGGGTGGTATCTACGTCGACGTATGCGGGCTGGTTATCGACGGCGGGCGGGTCTTCTATGGAATCTATTAATTTAACGAATGAACCGTTTACCCACAGAGCGTTTTCGTGACCGGCCACTTCTACTTTATACCAGCCGTCCTGTTTATCGAGCACCCTGAAGCGCGTTCCGTTGGCAAGGCTGTCCACCGCGGTATTATTAATTCCGGCGCCCACTCTGAGGCTCACGCTTTCTCCGTCAGGAACGGAAACTACGCCGTAAACCGCGACGGGCATCATATCGTTCAAAGACACGCCGCTTACGTAATATCCGTTTATCCAGGCAGTGGAGCCGTTATAATTTATTTTATACCAGCCGAGATTTTCTTCGAGGATTTTTACGCTGTCGCTTCTGTGGAGGCGGCCGATTATTTCAAAATTAGTTCCGGGCCCGGTTCTTACGTTAAGATAAGATCCGTCGGAAACGTTGACCGAGCCGTTTGCGGCGCCGTCTTCGCCACGTTGTATTCTGTCTTTTTTTATCGAGTCTAAAACGTCGGAAACCTCTCCGGCGTAAGAAATGTAACTAAAAAGCATGAGGCATATCAGTGCGGCCGCCGTTAAATATACGGGCCTGATCCGCCTTAAATGCAGGACTGCGGAACTAATCATACTCATCACCTTCATTTTTTATTTTATCCGTTTGAAATTTTTAACAAAAAAATTATAAAACAGGCGCGGGATAAAAACGCATACTGTATTATACTAAAAATCCGCCGTTTTGTTTCAAAATTTTAAATTTATTAGATTCGAAAATTTAAGAGTTGCGAGATGTCATGAATTCGCAGAAGGCTTTCATAGCTTCTTTTATTTTTTTATCGCCGCCGGCTTTATTTAAATATGAAATAGCCCGCGCGGTATATTTTTGAGCTATGCCCATGGAAAGGGCCGGCGTGCCGTGCTGCCTGCACAGGCTCATAAGCTTACTCACGAAGCCGGGGTCCATTTTTTTATTTTTAGCCGATTTTATTTTTTTTATAATGCCCGCGCTGATTTTTGGATCGAGTTTATCGAAAAGCAGCATTAGCGGGAGAGTGATTTTACCTTCGGGTAAATCTTTAGCGGCAGGTTTACCTATGGTTTTATCGTCGGACGAAACGTCGAGGACGTCGTCGGCTATCTGGAAGGCGATTCCCATATTAAGGCCGAATTTTCTAATGTTTTCAACGTCGGCTGGCGAGGCTTTGGCGCAATAGGCGCCAAGTTCCGCGCATTTAGAAATAAAGCGGGCGGTTTTGCTTTCTATTATCTTAATATATTCGTTAAAGCCGATATCGGGGTTGTAATTGACTATATTTTGAAATATTTCGCCTTCGCACATGGAGCGGGCCGCAAAAAGGAGGTTTTCGGCTATATATTTTTCCCCGAATTTAGATATTATTTCAAAAGCCTGGCAGTAAAGATAATCTCCGAACAGTACCGCCGCGGTATTGCCGAATTTTTTATTGAACGAGGGTTTTCCGCGGCGTATGGCGGCGTTATCGATAATATCGTCGTGGACGAGCGTGGCCGAATGCACGAGTTCTACAGCGGCGGCCGTTTTAATGGCTCTGGAATTAACGCGGGAAAAGAGCGCGCATGATAAGAGCAGCAAAGCCGGCCTTATGAGTTTTCCGCGCGTGCTGAATATATATTCGCTTAAATCGTCGATAGCTTTAAATTCGGATTTCAAATATTTGCCGATAATCGTTTCGACCGACTCGAGCTCTTTTTTTACGGGCGATATGATTTCTAAATAATTCATAATTTAACACGCAATAAAATATGAGGTTAAAATCGTAAAATTGGCGGATTAAGTGAAGCGGTTTTAATTTTACATTAATTTTCTTTATTTTTCAACTAAAATTTGACGCTAAAATATCGGTTCTGAATTTTTAAACTAAACCTCCGCGCTTTTTACATAAAGCTTTTTTATATAATATATGTTCGTAAACCGAATTAAATGCCGATAATAACTTAAATGGTAAAAGTATTTTACGGGAGTATTTTCGATGGATTTATATTATTTCACGTCTTCCGCCAGCAATAACGATTCAGGCGTTTTTGAATACGAAGGATCTAAAATAGGCGTTTCGAACGTAATAACGTCTGTGCGTGAGGATTTTACGAAATCGTCATCAAACCGGATCAATGTCGATGAAACCGTGCTCGAAAAAATGTTCGCGCATATCAAAAGCATAGAAGAAAAAGAAAAAGTTTTTCTATGCGACGTCATTATACACGGAGTGCGCGTGAGGCTTACCACCACTTCCAGGCACATTTCCGAATTTTTCACCGATAATTTTTACAATCCCCGCGAATATTCCGAGCAGGCCCAGGAATCCGGAGTGGAACGCCAGGGAAGCATTGTGCCTTTCAAAGTCAACGTTTACGTCATCAACGGTATTTTCGATAACGTCCCGCTATACTGCTACAATACTTCTACCAATTCGATATATATTTTCAATTGCTCGTTCTATAAGGTTTTATATGAAATAGTTATAGAAGCCGCCGCCAAAATTTTACGCGAAGACCGCGGTTTCATAATAGAAAAAACGACCGTCGTCGAAAGCAATAAAAATTCTGTCGCCGTTTTAGGCTGCAACCATTCGGGCTATTCGTGCGGCGACACTTTTTGCTCTTATTGTTATAAGCCAATACAGGGTCCGGCTTTTAAAATGCAATCCATGGATTACGCGGTTTACAGGTTCGCGTTTAAATGCGTATCGACCAATAAATATTTATCGCCTATCAAAGCGGTAATGGCAAACGGCGAAATTAAAAAAGGCTCGGAGCTCATGGAATTTTTATGCGAATGCATATCCGATGAAAACGTTTACATATCGAATCTCAACGTAATGCTTTCATGCCTTTCGACGACCGACGAAAAATGCGAAGTCCTTCTTTCGAATCTCGATATAAACGGCGGGGCTGAAATTTTTTCGTACCCGCTTTTCAAGAATTTTTATCAAAAATCCTCTACTATCAATCATTATCCGGCTGCCACATACCAGTTTCTGCATTCGAAGCTGGAAAATATCCCGGAAATTACCCAGGAATTTATGATCGCCAATTCCCAGACTCTGGAAGCGTTCGTGAGAAACGAACTGCGCGGCTCGAAAGACGCCTCGATCGCTAAGTATTTCAACTCCATCTCCGAGGAAGACGGCAAAAAATACGTCGCCAGATTCAGCTGTTTCGGCGAATCTTATGTCTTAATAGATATGGCCAAAATATTCGGGAAGGTGAAAATAATATCGAACCCGTTCTATAGCGCGCGGTTAAAATGCCTGGGCGTTTTTAAAAAAATGCATGCTGAAAACTTCCAGAGCTCGGTATTTTTAAAAAATATGCCTGAAGAAAATTTAAAAGAAACGGCGAACTCTTCGATGCTTGTAAAATTGGCGAAAAATCTATGCAAAACAAATATCAGAATATGCGAATTGAATATATACGACGACCTTGCGGTTCCGCAGGAAGCGGGCGTCAGCATAAATTCGATTTACGAGGAACTGGTTAAAAAAATGTTTTCAATCGAAGACGATAAAAATAAAAACGGAATTATCATAGACGGCTCCAATTTTAAAACATTGTTTCCGCCCCCGCCGCCGCCTAAAAGCTAAAATCGTGTCAATAGTTTTTAAAAAATAATTTAAACAAAATTACTAACAATTTCGATATTTTAAAAAGCCTTGATTTATAGTTATTCACAGACTTATCCACAATTTCCACAAGTGGATAAATAATAAAAACGACTGATTCAGTCTTTTATTTTTTGAATATATTTTCGACAAAAAAAGAGGGGCCGCGGGTTAAAAACGGCCCCTCTTTTTTTGTCGAAACATTATGCTATAACAATTAAATTAAATATTCTAACATATTAATATATCGCGCGGTTCGCGGCGCGTTAATTTTTATTTTAAATTAAGCACTTCGTAAATCTGGATTTTTTCGGCCTTGCCTTTTACCTGCACCATTTCGAGTTTATTGACTTCGATAAAATCTTTTACGTGGTTATATGTGAAATCGGATATTATTATCTGGCCGGCTTTAGCCACCGAGCAGAGGCGTGAAGCGAGGTTGACCGAATCGCCTATGGCGGTATATTCGAGCCTATTTTCGGAGCCTATATTTCCGACTACCACGTCGCCGGTATTGATGCCTATTCCTACGCCTATGGTTTTCTGGCCTTTTTTATCGAAGAATTCGTTAAGTTTTTTGAGCTTTCTCTGCATTTCGATGGCCGCGGTCACGGCCCTCAATTCATCGTCGGAGCCGAGTATCGGCGCTCCAAAAAGCACCATCATGGCGTCGCCTATATATTTATCGAGCGTACCGTTCCAGTTGAATATGACGCCGCTCATTTCGGAAAAATATTCGTTCAGGAGCGAGACTATCGCTTCCGGCTCGAATTTTTCACTCATAGAAGTGAAGCCGCGTATATCGCTGAAAAGAATTGTCGTTTTCTGTTTTTTACCGCCGAGCGCCGTTGAATCCGGATTTTTCATGAGTTCGTCGACGATCTGCGACGAAACGTATTTAGAAAATATTTTGGTCAGTTTTTTCTTTTCGAGCAGCTGCTCTTCGGAGAATTTTTTAGAGCTTTCCAGATCGGCCGCGTTATAAAGCGCGTTGCCTATGATCGTGGAAAGCATCGAAAGAAGGGAAAGGTCTTCGGAAGCGAGAGCCGTGATCTGATCGTTAAACTTTTCGATGGCGATCGCGCCGGAGGGAACCAGCTCTCCTTCGGCTATAGCCAGAAGCGGAAGCGCGTATATGAATTTTTGCGTACTGGATAACAGCAGTTCCTGTATTTTTTTATCGGCGCAGGCGTCTTCTATATGGACGAGTTTTTTAGCGTAAAAAGAGTGAGCGACAAGCGGTATCTGCTCTACCGGAAATTCTTCTATAACCTGATCGTTGATGGCCGTGCCCACGCCGCCGGCCAGAAGTATATTGCCCGAATCTTTTCTTTTAAGGTAAATTACGGCCTTATTGACGGGAAGGTTATTTTTGAGCAGTTCCTGTATTTCTTTTATTATGACCTGCGGGCTCAGCGAAGAAGTTATGTTTTTGATTTTAAGAACCAGCGTGGAGGCCTTTATCATTTTATCGTTATATTCGATTTGCAGCTTGTCGAGCTTAGTCATGTACTCTTTTTCGATTTCTGCTACGAAACTTTCCTTTCCCGTGGAAGTTTTCTTCTTTTCGCGTTCGGCGTCCTCTTTTTTTCTGGCCTCGTATTTTTCGATCATTATAGTTATCTTTTTATATGAAATCAAAAAAATTATAAGAATGGCGATGGATACCGTCAGCGTTATTAACGAGTACATTACGTATTCGTCGTTTAAATATTGCATAAATCACCGTCGTTTTATGAAATTTAAGCCCGTTTACGGGGAATATAACTATATTATAATTTAATTATACATTATTTCGGTTTTTAAATCAATAATAAAAATTTGACATAATAAAAAATAAAACCGCTAATAAAACCGCTTATGCGGCTTGACAAAAATAGCGGATTTTCTTATAATACCGTGGTTTTAACAAATCGCGAAAGGGGCTTTGAATTGCTTTCTAAAATCGCCGACTTCCTGGCGCTGAAAAAGAGCATGGCCGCTCTTCTTTTAATGGTAGTTTTCGTGGGCATGGGCGAAAAGCTGGCCGAAAGGTTTCTGCCCAAATATATAGAAACCCTCGGCGGCGGCGCTCTGGCTATAGGCCTTCTCAACGGCCTGGACAACCTTCTCAGCGCGCTGTATTCGCTTCCCGGCGGTTATCTGAGCGACCTCATAGGCTTCAAAAAAGCGCTCGTCGTATTCAACCTGTTCGCAATGACGGGCTATTTTATTGTTATATTATTTCCAAGCTGGCAGGCCGCCGTCATAGGGTCTATATTCTTTATTTCCTGGGACGCGCTCGCGCTTCCCGCTACCATGAGCCTTGTTTCTAAAGTGCTTCCCGACAAAAAACGCACCATGGGCGTTACGATGCATTCGCTCGTAAGGCGGCTGCCCATGGCTCTCGGCCCTATTATAGGCGGCTGGCTAATAGGCTCTTACGGGATACGGGACGGCATAAGATATTCGTTCATATTCGCCGCGGCGCTCGCCGTAATATCGCTTATTATGCAGCAGCTTTTAATGGAGGAAGACGAAGGCGCTAAAGATAAAAAAGACATAGGCGCGCCATGGCGGGAGCTGTTTTCACCCCAGCTTAAAATACTTTTGATTTCGGACATTTTAATAAGGTTTTGCGAGCAGATACCCTACGCCTTCGTCGTGCTGTGGTGCCTGGGAGATAAAAATTCGATGATCGCGCCCAAAATATCCGCTTTCGATTTCGGCATTCTCACGGCCGTAGAAATGACCGCGGCCATTTTAATTTATATACCTGTGGCCCATTTTGCCGACAGGGGCTCTAAAAAACCATTCGTGGCCGCAACTTTTGTGTTTTTTACGCTATTTCCGCCCGCGCTTTATTATTCTCAAACTTTTACCGCGCTCGTATTCGCTTTTATATTGAGGGGGTTCAAGGAATTCGGCGAGCCAACCAGAAAGGCCATGATTCTCGACCTGGTTCCGGAGGGCCACAGGGCATATACATACGGAGTTTATTACCTGATCAGAGACGTAATAGTATCTCTGGCGGCTTTCGGCGGGGCTTTTTTATGGAGAAGTTCGCCCGCTCTTAATTTATTCACCGCCTTCGCATTCGGAGCAACAGGCACCATTTTTTTCATGATAGCGGCTAAAGAAGAAAAGCGCGTCCGATAAATTAAAAAAACCGTTTATGAAACTGAATAAAAAAAGAAGCCGCCTGAAATTTATCATCAGGAAGGCTTCTTTTTGATTTCTATTAGAAAATAGCCGGCGTGTTTACCTTAAAACTACTATCTTATCTAAATTTATAGAGTAATTCGACGAATTTTCAGACTTGCCGAGGCAGGTGAATTTATACGTTACGTTTTTGCCATGATAAGTGGCGTCGTCCGCTACGGTAAAAGAAACTGGAAATTTCAAAATATCGTAATTATTGTTGGAGTAGCAATCTATCGGGCCGTATGTGTTTCCTCCCACTTCGATGCGGTATATGCCGCTGTCGTCGCTTTTTTTGATCCATATTTCGCATTTATACGTGCCGGAACTCATAAACTGGTTGATATCTATATAATCGTCCACCGCGTCCACGTCTTTGCCTGAAATGGGAACGCCTCTCACCGATTCTCCATCGGAAACCGATATAGGCATAAATTTCAAGTAATCGCCGTACTGGTTGATGTCGCTGAAGTCCATAACGTTTACTTCAAGCTCGAACGGCCTGGATACGGCATTTACGCCTTTTGAAATATCGTTGAGGTAAGATTCGCACTCGAGCGTTTTATATAATATGTTCCCGATCACTTCGATGGCTCTGGAAGGCGAGCTTTCAACGCCTTTTTCATCTACGGCGCTTACTTTATAATAATAAACGTTGCCGTAGGGGATGCTCATTAAATATGAATTAACCGCGCTGTCGCCGGTTTTTACGTAAACGCCGTTTTCTATCTGGGAGCGGTAAACGTTATAGGACTTAGCCCCTGAAACGGCGTCCCAGTTAAGCGTGAGAGCGGAGTTCTTGCTGAGCTTCGCGAATAAATTTTTGGGCGTTTCCAGGTATGTGATCGAAGGTTCGGAAGAAGCGGGTTTAGACATTATGGACTCGTTGCCCGAAACGTCGAAAGTCGTCACAGTGTAAATATAATAGTTATCTAAATTTATATTGAAATCCGTATATGAAATATCGGGCGGCAGTATTTTTACGAGAGTGAAGGGCTCCGAGCTGTCTTTTATCTTACGGTAAACCTTTACGCCTATAAAATCGAGAGTTTTGCCGTCCGCGTCTTTTACCGGGTTCTGCCATCTTAAAAAGTTTTTCCCTTTCTGGTACCAGACTTCCAGATTCGTGACCGGGCCCGGGGCGGTGTTATCTATCTTTCCGAAAATGGAAAAATTGCCGTCCACGTACTGCGAGTAGTTGCCGACTGAATTTTTAGCGCGCACCCTGTAGAAATAAGTGCCCTGCGTAAGATTGGAGTCTATGAATATATTCTTGTCGCCCGGCACCTTGGCGATTTGCTTCCAGGCCGTCTGATTATGCGTGTGCGCTTCTATCTCGTATTCTACGATATCCGACGTCGTCGAGTTGTCGGTGTTTTCCATGGGCGCGTCCCATGAAATAATTATATCGCCGCGGTCGTTTCCGAAAGCTATGCTGGAGCCGGGCGCGAAAAACATCCTGGACGGGGGCTTCGGAACGGCTTTTTTTTCAGGCTGTACTATAACCATCTGCGGGTCGCTGCGGTTGCTTTCGCGCAGCATATTGTCGAAGGCCGATATCGTGTATATGAACTTTTCGCCCTCTATCAGTTCGAGCGATTTATCTATATAATAATGCTGGTCCGAAGAGAGCGTCGCGATTTTTTTGTCTATGGCCGATTCTTTGCGGCGGTATATGTTATAGCCTATTACGTTCTTTTTAGTATTGTCTTCTTTGCTCGTGGTGACTATGTCCCAGTCGAGTATGGCCTGATAAGCTTTTTCGCTTACCTTCTGAAGCGCTATGGGAGAGTTTTTATCCCACTTGGGGCTGTCCGGAATATATCCGTCGTCGATTAAAACCTGCCCTGTGGGCGAAGTTCCCGTCGATTTGCTCTGGCAGCCGGTGGAAAGCGCCATGGTAAGCAATATCAATAAAACGCAATACGCTATGAATTTGACGTTATAAATACCGGTTTTGCTCATTTTTAAATACTCTCTCAGGATGAAGATTTGATAACCATATAATGCCCCCGGCGGAAACTAAAATTTAGCAGCCTCTTTCGGGTCTTCGAATATTTCAAAAATATTGGTGAGGTTGATGAGCTGAAAAAGCCCTTTGATATGATCGTTCAAGCCCGAAATATGAAGCGCGCCGTGCGCTTCTTTCAGCGTTTTAAGCGTGCCGATGAAAAAACCCAGGCCCGACGAATCCACGTATCTGGTATTGGAAAGGTCGAATACCATGTTAATGAATTTTTCATCCGTAAGCTCTTTTACGGTCTTTTTGAGCGAAGAGACCGTTCTTATAGTAACGTCTCCTGAAACGCTTAATTTCACGTAATTTTTCTTTTTCTCGATAGCGACTTCAACGCCTTTTACGGCCGCGCCCTTAACCGTATTTTCTTTTTTAGCTTCATTCGACGCGATTTCGGCTTTGCCGGGTTTAGCCGCGCCTGAAGTTTTTTTAATGGCCAATTTCATTCACCCCGTTTATAATTTTACTTTTTATGCTTTGGATTTTTTCCTACAAGGTCCACCGCTTTAACGCAGCGCGTGGCGAGTTCGATTTTCAAATTATCGTTGGTCAGGTTCTGAACTTCACGGTGTATGCCGCCGTCCGATGTTACATACGATATTACGGGAAGCCCGTTTATCGCATAAGCGAGCATATCGCTTAAACACTTATCGCATTTGCAGACGTTGTTTTTATTGGATAAAATCTGCTGAATTTTAACTTGTATAAGGTCTTCTAAATAATTATATATCGCCATATTATACCTATCGGAAAATCTTTCATTTTATTTAATGATGCCGGAACGAAATAATTGATTATTAAAAAACATTATGTTATTATAAGAACTTATCTTAAATTAAATAAAACGGGAAAGGGTATAAAATGAAATTTAATGCGGGCGTCATAAACGCTATTTCCGCAGCGGCGCTTTTCGGGCTCAGCACGCCGCTGGCAAAGATATTTATCGGGGAAATAAAGCCGTTCATGCTCGCCGGCCTTTTATACGCCGGTTCAGGCTTCGGACTTCTTATAGTTATAATTCTCAAAAAAATCTTAAATTTAAACCCTGGCGGGGCCGAAGCGCCGCTTAAACGCCGGGACTGGCCGTGGCTTATAGGCGCCACTTTTTTCGGCGGGTTTCTCGGCCCCATATTCCTGGTATTCGGCCTTTCTAATTCTCAGGCTTCGACCGCTTCGCTGCTATTGAACCTTGAAGGCGTTTTCACCGCTCTGATAGCATGGTTCGTATTCATGGAAAATTTCGATAAAAGAATAGCCGCCGGAATGCTTTTAATCACAGCCGGAAGCGCGGCGCTTTCGTGGGAAGGAAACGCCGTTTTTATGTCGCTGACCGGCCCGCTGGCTATAGTGATCGCCTGCCTTTCGTGGGCGATAGACAATAATTTGACGAAAAAAATATCGGGCGGCGACCCTTTTCATATAGCTTCGATTAAAGGTTTGATAGCGGGTTCCACAAATCTATTGATATCTTTTTTCATATTGAATATTAGTTTTCCGCAATATAGCGTCATGCTCAAATCTTTCGTGGTAGGCTTTTTCGGATACGGCCTGAGCCTCGTGATGTTCGTTCTCGCGCTTCGCCACATCGGAACGTCGCGCACCGGGGCTTATTTCTCGATGGCGCCTTTTTTCGGTTCGATCGCTTCCATATTGATCTTTCGTGAAAATTTAACGGCCGCTTTCTGCGCCGCATTTTTACTGATGGCGGCTGGAGTTTACTGCCATCTTTCCGAAGACCACGAGCACGGCCATGAACACGAATATATTCGCCACGAGCACCTTCACACTCACGACGATATGCACCACGAACACGAACACGAAGAATCTCAAGGCGCAAATTGCGCCGCGGCTCACACTCACGTGCATGAACATCACAGCGTTTTTCATACGCATTTCCATTATCCCGACATACATCACGAACACGAACACGCTAAATAAAAAAATATAATAATAAACAGAGGTGTTTCAATGATCAAAAAAGTCGATCTGGATCTTAACCACAAGGAAGTTTTCGCCAGCCCCACGCCGCTCGGCCTTATAGGCCTGGCCGTCTCATGCGCCGCGCTTATGCCGATAGCCCTCGGATATACTCTCACCCCTGCGGCTTTTAAAACTACCGCCGTATGGGCGCTTTTTTTCGGCTGCGGCTGCCAGATGATAACGGGATTAATGGAATTCGCCAATAAAAATCTTTTCGGCGGAACTATATTTACGGCGTTTTCTTTTTCATGGGCCTATCTGGCCTGGTCTTTTTACTCTTTCGGCGCCAGCGGTTTTTTGCCGGATCACACCGTCGCTCTGTCGGTAGATATGCTGCTTTTCGTTATATTTTCGGTGCTCACCTACGGGTTCGGTTTTTTCAGCAAGCTCCTGTTCGCCTTTTTGCTCGATATAGACCTTTTATACCTTTGCAAGATAGTCAACGGCCTTACAGGGACCCAGGCGCTCGCCTTTCCCATAGCGCTTCTGACCGCCGGCATGGGTTTGATAGCCCTGTGGCTTGCGTTCGCCGCACTTATCAACCCCGTTTCGGGCCGCAGCATCTTTAAAGTGCCCGGCCCCATGTTTTTCGCGCCTAAAAAGGCTTCTTTCGATTTTTCAGTAAGGTACAATATATTCGAAGCTTTATATAAGCACTGGCAGAAAAACGCTTATCAGGAAATGGAACTAAAAGCCCTTCAGGCCATAGTTAAAGAAAAAACCGGCACCGACGACATCGTGCCGAATTTATTTTACCTGCAGGAGTACGGCTGCATGGTGCTCACCTTCGACGTTTTCGAAAAGGATAAAATACACAGCCTCCGCCTCAACGCGCAGGGCCTCGACTTATACGAACAGCTCATACTCAAAAAGTACAGCTGGAAATAACCAAAAATAAATTAAGTTTTTATAAATATCATGGAAGGGAAGTCAAATTGAACGAAATTTATCTCAGCCACGGCTCGTTATATGATTACCAGCTCATGCCTTTTTTCAACATGGCGTCTAAATGCTCTTTCGACGGCGTGGAAATAATAGTCGGGCGCAACGAGGAATTATCTAACGTGAGCCTTATGAAAAAACTCGCGGCCGATTTTAAAATGCCCATAAAAGTGCTCCATTGCCCTTTTAATTCATGGCAGAACGATTACTGGCCCAAAAAACCGCATGAAAAACTGATGCGCACGGTCGAAATGGCATACCGGCTCGGCGCAAAAGTGGTCGTTGCCCACACCGCGCTTTCCGAAGACGGAGAATATAAGCAATGGCTTATAAACGAACTGGGCCGCTATCAAAAAGAAAATCCGGACATTAAAATAGGAATCGAAAACATGCCGCGCCGTTTTGTTTTATTTGGAAAACTGGGACGGACGTTTTATAATTTTAAAAAGCTGCCGTATAAGATCAGAAAAAAAATAACTTACGATATCGCCGCCCATCATCCTGAATACGATAAATTCGCGCCTATAGAGCTCGACGATATCGCCCGTTCGCTCAATTCCATAGATTTTCTAAATAAATTCCAGTACGTCACCATCGATACCACGCACCTTGGAACATGGAACTGCGCGCCGCACGAATATCTGGATAAAATCGAAACGTCCATAGCTCACGTCCATCTTTCCAATTACAAAATAAGCCGCGAGCACCGCACGGTGGATGACGGAATTATGGATCTGGCGAGGTTTTTGTCTAAATTGACTAAAATGAAATACGGCGGGGGAATAACGATAGAAACGGACCCTTATTCCTTTGAAAATCATCGTTCTTTCGCGATAACCTCCAGGAAATTAATCGACGACATAAAATTTATAAAATCGTCACTCGAGGACGGTTTCTAAAGACCTTAGAAAAGCCGCCATTTTGTCTTTTGAAAAGTCAGGATGGCTTTTTTGAAAGTTGTTGAGCAAAAATAAAGTGTCGTTCCACAGGTTTTCGAAATCCTGCTGCGTGAAATTGCGCGGATGCGCAGGCTGAGCATTCAGAGTCTTCAGTTGTGCCGTATCGGGCTGCGGTTTTGCGCCATGCTGCGCCTGCGCGGTCTGCACGGCCGGAGCTTTATGGTGCTCGGGCTCCGGACGCTTTTCTATTTTGCGCTCCTGCGGCTGAACAACTTCGGTATGCGCAATTTTAGGCTCAGGCGTTACCGATTTAGGCGCCTCATGAATATGAGGCTTTTCGACGGGAACCGTTTCGGGCTTGGGCGCGGCCGGCGTTTCATCTTCGGGGCCTTCTTCTTCGCCTCCGAGAAGCGAAAGCGCGAACGCGGAAACTTCGGCGTCCGGATGAACGCTGAGCTCCCTTAGCAATTCGAGCGAGCGTTCGGTATTTATTTTGGCAAGGCCTTCGGCCAGCTTCTTTAAGTTGCTCGGGTCTTCGTCGTTTTTAGCCTTTTCGAGCAGCTCTATTACCTGCTCGCCGCCAATGGCGCTAAGGGCGTATATGGCGGAGCCGCGGATGGAAATATCGTCAGACTGGAGCATCTCGTCGAGCTTTTCGAACATATTGGTCTTTCCGAATTTGGAGAGCACCTTTATTGAATTAGCCTTGACGCGGTTATTTTCGTCCTGGAGAAGAGGTATCAAAAATTTAATGATTTTAGGATCGCCTATAATTTCGAGCGCTTCGATGGTGTTGGCGCGCGTTCTGGCGTCGGGATCTTTGAGGTAGCGGGCGATTATGGGTATAAGCTGCGCGCCGCCCACCCTGGCGATGGCTTTTACGAGAGTGGCCACTACGAAAGCGTCCTGCTCGGAATTGAGAAGATTCAATAGCGGGGTTAAAACCCGGTTTTCGCCGATCAATCCGAGCGACTGCACCGCGTAGAGCCTTACGCTTTTGACCGGATCGTGTATGAGCCCTAAAAGGGGCTCGGTGGCGACCACTTCTTTTTTTTCGCCGAGCTGTTTTATTGCTTCTATCTTTACGTTTTCATCGGGGCTTTTAAGGTCGTTCAATATTTTAGTGAGCGAACCGCCGCCGGAACCGAATAAATCGGCCGGAGGAGGCGCGACCGGCTTTTTAAAGGCTTCTTCTTTTACGATGGAATCGAGCGAGGGCGCGGCCGGAGGATTGACGGGCGGCGGCGCGGGAGAAGAATGGGCGTTAAGGTCGAAACCGCCGCTGTGCTCAACGTTAGTTGCGGTCATGGATTCGAAATCTTTGAGGGCCTTTTTGGCGAAGTAACGCACCGCAGTGGAAGCGTCGTTCGTCAGCTCTGAAAGCGAAGCTTTCACTTCCGGCAAATTGTATCTGCCGAGAGTGATTACGGCTTTTTTTCTGGTCTCTTCCTTGGCCGATTTCAGGTCTTCTAATAATTTAACTACTTCAGCTGGTAACGCCATATTTTACACGCTCTTTTTCATTGTACTAAGATTATATCATAATTGCCATAGTTTAGTAAATATAAATTTGATTTATTCATTTCCGCCGGTCGTCGTCAAGATAAAACGTCGCGCCTATTCTGTGTATGTCGTCGTAATCGGTTTTGACGAAGGCGTAATCCACCTTGCTCTGATTAAGTAAAAACCCGGCGCCGTAAGACATATTTCCGTCGTTCAAGCCCAGGCGCACTCTGGCTTTGGCCGAAACGCTCTTTTCGAACCCGAAAGAAGTTATAACTTTTTTCGCCGAGCGCGGGGCCGAAGTTATTTCTGCGGCCAGCCTTCCGGTTTTAAGGCATCTCAGCGAAAAGCCCGCGCTCAGTATCCTGTCGAGCCTTTCCGACGGATTGGTTGCGCTGCCAGTCCATTTGACGCTTCCGGCGATATTTTTTACAGCCAGGCCGAACCGGCGGCCGTCTTTTTCCTCTTTTAATACGCCGATATCCAGGCCGAACCCGGAAGCCTCCGAATTCAAAATTTCATGTGAAAGGTATTTGGCTGTAAATCCATATGAAATGCCCGATTGCCTGAGGTAATTATTGGTATTGCCCACTGAATAACCAAAGAGCTGGGCTTTGTCGGAAAACATTTTAGTGAAGTTTCCGGATTTATCGCGGCCTTCTATGCCGCCGATCTCGTCTTTTATATAAGTTACGCCGCCGTATGCGCGTTTTTTATAGCCGTTCAAAAAAGCGTAATTAAAGCTGTCGTATTTCTGGCCGAAATCGCTTTTAGACGATGAAGCCGCTATCTCCACCTGCCTGAGCCCGTATAAGCAAGCCGGGTTATAGTGCATTGCGCCGCAGTCTTCGCCCATCGTCGAATATGCGCCGCCCATTGCGGCCGCGGCGGCCGAGGCGTTCGATTGTATATAGCTTATATCGGCCGAAGCTAAAGCTTTTTCAGTCGCATTAAGAAGCGCCGCAGTTATTATCAGCGCAACCGCAAAAAGCCCTCGGCATATTTTATTTTTAATATATTCACTATAGTTTTTAAAGTTTTGAGCCTTCAAAAATTCCGCCTTTAACCGGCTTATTTTAAAACCGCTATTTTTCCTGTTTTTTCAGCTTCACCGGCCGTCCCTCTGGCCGTTATCTTATAAAAATAAGTGCCGTTCGCCACTTCGGTAAAATTGTCGTCGGAGAGGTCCCATCTGTATTCATTGGGGCCCTTTCTGCCGAAAATATCGCGCGAGGCGATAGTTCTTCTGTTGCGGTCGAATATCTTGATTTTAACTTCGTCGGGATTGAAATTTATAAAATAAAAAAGCTTTCCGCTTTTGTCTGATACGGGGTTGGGATAAAAATAAGCTTTTGAAATCTGCAAGCTGGAAGGGGTGTCTTTATTATCTACCGTTATCTTTACGTTCATAACGTCCTGGCGTGGGGAAAGCGCCTCGACCGCCGCCGGAGCGTCTATTAAATTATAAGATAGCGACGGCGGGTTCGACCATGCGTCGAAAATAGTTTTATATCCGGCATAAAACGGATCTTTATCGCTCATCGTGCGCGTTCCCGCGGCGTTAAAATCGAGCCTGTCCCTGCCTTTGGCGTCGAGGCCTTCCGCCGATTCAAGATCCACCCTTTTATGAGTTTCGTCTGAGTTTATATTGTTGTTTTCAATCGAACCGGCATTGTCGTCGATATGCCATATCAAAATTCCGCCGCCCTCTATATAAGAATCCACGCCTTTTTTCTGACGGTTTTCCACTAAAAAATATTCGTTTTTATTTTTTTCTTTTCCGGCCGCGTATATCTTAAGCGCGGCGGGCGTGTCTGAAAGCGCGGCCAGCGCAAGCGACGGGCTGTTCGACAATACTTCGGAAGGCGCGAGGTATCCGAGCTGAATCAAAGACCAAGAAGACGGCATGCACGGATCGTTTCCGCCGTTGCGCCAGGTGCCGTAGCCCATAAGGTCCCATGCGCCGGCGCCGAGGGAAGAATTATCGGCGTCGTATAAATCAGGCAGCCCAAGCAAATGGCCGAATTCATGGCACATTACCCCGACCGGGCTGTTGGCGTCGTTGTTGTCCTGCGCTTCCGATTCCGGAACTACCATGGCGAAATTTAACGTTTTGCCGCCGGCGAGTTTTATATTAAGATCGTCGAAAGCCATCGACCAGATGTCGTCCGGCGTATTTCCCGCGCCCCCTCCGGCCACGTCGCTTTCTTCGCCTACGCCCGCGTGGACTATGACGAGCGCGTCATAAGGAGAATAATCGATATATTTAGACGTATCCGAACGGCCGGCGGCCGGGTTGAGCTCCGATAATGAAAAAATTTCTTCGGCCAGGGATTTTATGAGCGCGGGGTTATCTCCGCCCGCGCCGTAAAACGACATTTTTTTAGAAGATTCGTAAACCTGCGCCGATACGTCAATGGAAATATCGAGGTTAGCGTAAGACACTTTTTTATAATAATCGGCGAATTTATTGAGATTGGCTGTTATGGCCTCTCTGGAAAGGCTCATTTTGCCGTTTCCCGTAATAAGCGGATTTGTGTTTTCAAGCGCGAATTCGCACCTGACGGCTATAAGCTTGAGCGCGCCCTTAGAGCCAAGCGCCGCGCGCGACACTTTTTCGTTTAAAACCGATCTCATGGCGGAACTTGCCGCCGCGTGAGACTTAGCCGACGCGCCCGATAAAATTTTACCGGGATACGGCGGCGATTTTTTTAACGACGAAAGCGCGAAAGGCCTGGCTATTTTTTTTACGGTTTGCTGATGAAAACACAGGCCGTTAAAAAGATAAAATATAAAAACGGTCGATACTAATATGAAATTCAAATATGGATTGTTTAAGTTGTTCATATATAACCCGATCTTAAAAAATAATATAATTCGCTTTTTATTATCGGAATAAATTTTAAACTCTTTATTGAGTTTATTTTTTATTAATAATATGATATAATAATTAGAAAATAAATTTCAGCTCAGTATATAATCAGGTGTATAGATTTGTAATCAACCGCCTTTGCAGGCGCGTATGGAGGATCGATCATGAACGGTGTAAAATGCCTGAAATTCTTTTGCGTTACGGCTTTATTTATATTAATAACGGCCGCGTCCGGTAATTTTGAAGCGACGGCCGGCGAACTGGAACTTCCGGCTAATGATTTTGTCAAAGAGCCGTACGCGCAGGACCAATGGATCGACGCCACCGGTAATTTTCATGAAGCCGCTCAAAAGCTGGTCGAAGAGTTCGGAACGCCGCAGGATAATATCCCCCGCTCGCCGAAGGCGACTGAACCTAAAACCGAAGGCATGAAAGAAGAGTTCAACGTAATGAACATAGAGTCCAACGAGCCCGAAAAAAGGGCCGCTGTACTCAAAAAAATCGGCCGGCATTGCTATTTATATCTGGAAGAAGGAAAGGAATTTTCCGGCGAAGTGCTTCAAAGTATAGTCGATCGTTTCGACGACGTGATTTATAAAGCAGCCACCGAAACCTTCGGCTCCGAACCCAGGCCCGGAATAGACAACGACGAGCGCATAACGCTTTTAATGGTAGATATAAAGGACGGCTGGAAACCCGGCAAAGGCTTCGTGGGCGGATATTTTTTCCCGTTCGACTGCTACCCGGCCAATACCGTCAATTATTCCAACGAACGGGAAATGATATATCTCGACTGCTATCCCGCTAAACCCGACGATCCGTTTTATCCCGGCGTGATAGCTCACGAATTTCAGCATATGATCCATTTCGCGTGCGATCCCAGGGAAGATAAATGGCTCAACGAAGGTTGCTCTCAGCTCGCCTTCCACGCGTGCGGCTACGATCATCCGGCGCAGATCTCGTCTTTTATGGCGAACCCCGGCGAAGATACCACCGTATGGCAGAATTCGATAGAAGATTACGGCGCGGTATATCTCATGCATTACTACATTTTCCAGAAATACGCGGGCGCCACGCTCGATGAAAAGCGCAAGTTTTACAGGTCGCTCGTGGCTTCGCCGCTAAAGGGCATAGAAAGCGTCGACGCCGCGCTTAAAGAATTCAACGCGGGCAAAACTTTCGAAGATATTTACAGAGACTGGCTCATCGCGAACCTTATAAACCGCCCCGATTTGAACGGAGGGCTTTACGGCTACGACCGGAGCCTCACCATGCGCGTCCACGCTACGCACAATATTACGGCGCTTCCGGCTAAAATAGAAAAAGCGCAGCTTTTAAATCACGGCGCGGCCAACATCGTGTTTACGCCTTTTACGCCCCACCTTCCCGAAACTCCGGCCTGCATAGAAAAATTCGTAGTTTATTCGCAGAAGCCGGCCGTCATATCATGGGGCATAAACGGCTGGAACATGCCGCCGGGAAAATATCTGCCTCCTAAAACCTCATGGCTTTTAAGCGCCAACAAAACCGAAACCAGGATGACCGACACTGATGAAAACGGCCTTTATAAAGTCGAATTCGGGCCTTTCACCGGCGCGGGCAGCGTAGACACTTTCAACTACATATTAAAATACGACGACGGCACCTGCTCTCAGGAAAGAACCATAGATATAATCGGCCCGGCCGGAAGAGCCGCCGCGGCTGAAAAACGCGTGGCCGAAAAAAGCGTGCTGGTAGTCAAATTTAAAGGCGCAAAACCCACCGAAGCCGATAAAAATAAAGAGTTCCGCCTTATAGAAATAATAGAAGACGCTAACGGAAAAATCACCGCGGGCGACGTTCCTCTCAAAGATAACCAGGCTAAAATAGCCGTGCCCTCGTACGGAAAATCGATAGCGAAAGTATATTTCATAGCTTATCAGATAAACAATAAAAAGCTCGCCTTCACGCTCGACGCGGAGCTGGTCTCCAGCGAAAAAGAAGCGGGGAAAGCATATATAATGAAAGTTGAATAAATATCCGCGATGAAAGTTTTAAAAGTAGTGTCGGTTTCACTGGGCCCTTCCGACCGCGATCACGAAGCCGAAATAGAGCTTCTGGGTAAAAGAATAAATATTAAAAGAATAGGCTCCGACGGCGACGTAGAAAAGGCCGTCAGGCTCGCCGCAACGCTCGACGGCCGCGTGGACGCCATAGGAATCGGCGGAATAGATTTTTACCTCACCATCAAAGGCGATAAATATCCGATGCCCGACGCGTTTAAAATAGCCAGGGCGGCTAAAAACACGCCGGTAGTCGACGGCAGCGGAATAAAAAATCAGGTCGAAGACAAGGTAGTCGGAATACTTATAGACGAGCTTAAAATAAACCCGGCCGATAAAAAAGTGTTTTTCGTATGCGCGACAAATCGCGCCCTCATGGCTGAAAGTTTTGAAAACGCCGGTTTCGATATAATCTTCGGAGATCTGATGACGGCCGCCAAACTTCCGCTGCCGGTTAAAAGCCTCGCCGCCGGAAAAATCGCCGCTAAAATTTTCGGCCCCATCGTTACCAGAATCCTTCCTTACTGGTTCATCTATCCGGTCAAAAGTTCGAAAAAATCTCACAGCGAGCGCTTCGGCGATTACTTCAGATGGGCCGATATCATCGCCGGCGATTATAATTATATAAACCTTCACGCTCCTCTTGATTTACATGGAAAAACGGTCGTAACTACCAGCGCGACCGAGGAAAATATCGAAACCCTCAGGCGTCGCGGCGTCAAATATCTGGTGACCACCTATCCGAGGATAGGCGGCAGGGCTTACGGCGCTAACGTCATAGAAGCGCTGCTTATCGCGGTGTCTGGAAGAAAAAGGCCTCTTTTTCCGGGCGAATACGTCGAACTTATAAATAAAATAAACTTCCCCCCCAGGCTTGAAATATTAAACTAAAAAATAAAACGTGTTATAAATAAAAAACGTTAAGCGCCAAAATATTAGATAAACGGTGGAACCAATGATTGAAAACAGAAGATTTATTAACCGCGAAGACGGAGTACTTATAGCCATATTCATGACGACGCTGATATACTTTCTGCCTTCGCTCGCTTATAAAGCGCTTGATGCCAGGTCATGGATTTATTTCGTTTATTCGTTTTTCGCCCTGCTGTTCATAGCATACGCGGCGATACCGATGGTCTTTTCCAGAATCAGCATATCGCCCCAGATAAACGTTTTCAGGGTCAATAATTTCAGCGTGCTGACTTTTGCGGCGTGCTTTTTATATTTCGGCGCCATAGAATACGCGTTAAAATCCATGAACCTTTCGGGCGGGCAATATTCGATTTTTCAATATATCGATTCTATGATATTGCACATACAGGGCAGCGCGGGAATTAAAGCCGACAATAAGTTCATACGCGAAGCCGGGCTTATGCTCGCCGTGATGCTGCCTGTTTGCGAAGAACTTTTTTTCCGATGCTATCTTCAGGAAAGCCTCAAGCGGTATTATAACATTTATTTCGCCGTTACCGTACCGGCGCTGCTCGTGGCCGCGAGGCATCTGGCCCTGTTTACGATATTGTGCCAGCCGATGGGTTATTCCGCGGTATTTTTAACTTTAGCGGCGTTCGTTTCTTTCGTTTTTTTCGGCTACGTATATGAAAAAGAAGAAAACGTTCTCTCGTCGATAATAGTTCATTTCGCCGGCAATATATCCTTCGGTGTATGCTCCGTTATATTCGGCGGCGGAAGCGGTTTTTAATTAAATCAAATCGTCTATTTACCAAAAAAATGAAGGCGGAATAAAGTGAATTTTAACAGACTGCACGAAATAGAATTCAATCTGCGGCTGCAGATCACTACGTTTATAGCTGCTGCGGCCCTTGTCACCCCGATGTTCACAAATATTCGTGTTTATGAATATTTTGGGCTGACGGCTGCCGGCGGCATAAAAATTTTATATTTGGCGATAGGCGCGGGGTGCTTTGCGGCTTTCGCCATAAGGGCCTGGGGCGCGGCTTATCTATCTTCATACGTGGTGATGGCCAGGGACGCCAATCAGGATAAACTTATAGTGGCGGGGCCTTTCAGGTTCGTTAGAAACCCGCTTTATTTCGGCGATATACTGGGCGCGACAGCCATCGCCTGCGCGCTGCCGGCGGAAGGCTTCGTTATAATGACGGCGCCGCTCGCGCTTCATAGTTATCTGCTTGCGCGCTACGAAGAAAAGAAAATGCTTTTGAAATACGGCGAGGGTTACGCGGAATTTCTTGCCGGCGTCAACAGGCTGATGCCTTCGCTTAAACCTTACAGGCATTCCGGATACGAAGAATTTATCAAAAAATACAGTCCCGACTGGCCTGACGCGATAATGTCGAACGTTTATTTCGCGGGCATCGGCGCGGCTTTTATAGCCGCGGCTTTCGCCGGGGATTCGCGCGCTTCCATGGAGCGATGCGTTTACATTTATTCGGCCGCCGCTTTAGCCGCCTGGAGCGTTTTTTATATGATCTATTACCATCCAAAACACTTTGCCGGCGACGGTAAAACAACCGACACGGCCGATAAACTCAAAAAAGAAGAGTGATTGATTTATGGACGTCATAATGCTCGCCGGCGGCCTCGCGGGCGCCGACTTGCTGCCGGCCGCGGAACGCGGATACAAGGCGCTCGTAAAAATTAAAAACGAATTCATGATAAATCTTACCCTCAGGGCTTTTAAAGAGTCCAGGCTGAGAGGCAGGTTGTTCCTGACGGCAGGAGATGAAATAAAAAACGCCGTGCCGCGACAATATTACGATTATTTTATAAACGAAGGCGCGGATATTCTTGAAAATATATCCCGCTCGCTTTCGCACGATAAAATAGATAAAAATAAAAAAATAATGATTACTTCCTGCGATATTCCGCTCATAAATCACGAAGCCGTAGATAATTTCATCGGATATTCGCAAAATTGCGGTTTCGACGCCATTTATCCCGTCGTCGAAAAATCGGTCTATGACGTTAAATTTAAAAACACGCGCAGGACATGGTATTATTGCAAAGACGGCACATACACCGGCGGCAATTTCATATGCATAAAACCTGATATATTCTTTAAAAATAAAGATATTATTTCAGATATCTTCGAAAACCGCAAAAACCCTCTTAAAATAGCCGGGCTTTTCGGCGTCGGGCTGCTCTTAAAATATAAAATGGGGCTCGCCTCTAAAAAAGACGCACTGGAAGCGGTTTATAAAATAATAAAAACGCCGTGCGCCGCTTTCGAATCCGGATACGCCGAAATCGTTTTCGATATAGATAAAATGAGCGACTTTGAAATCTGCCGGAATTTCATCTGATAGCCGGTTTTAGCGAGCCGATGCGTCGCCTTTTTTTATTTGGCGCTATTGAAATATAATTAACGCTTTTTTGTAGATAAGGGAAGGCAAGGTGCCAATGGCCCCTTCCTTCCCTTAAAATCCCTTCCAACCCCTGGTTAGCCTGTCGCTTTATTTTTGAAGATTGCCGGTTTTTCTGCCGGCGCTTTAATTCAATTATGCTCTTTTCGTTAACTGCCTCAAATCTCTTCACTGCCTTTCGTTCGTTTGCAGACGCGCGTACGCTCGCGTCTGCGCTGCAATAATGGCTGGCTGGCAAGTCGGCATTATAGTTTAATGGCAGGTATTATGGTTAATCAACTTTCATATAAACACTAATCACTAACATCTAAAGACTAACGACTAATTTTTGCAAAACGGGCCATAAAATTTATTGACATTTAAAGTTAAGGGTGATATACTAACAATTCTTTACCAATGAGAAATCGAGTATAAAGTATATGGTTAATTAAATACCTATACGGAGGCTCTCAATGAAAAAATCAATTCTTATCATGGCGGCATTATTTTTGGTCGCGTCGTCGACACCCGGTTCAGTTTCCATGGCTGCAGAAAAAAGCGCGAAAAAAGAAAACGCCGGAAAGCATTCCACTGCTAAAAAATCAGAAAAAACGCAGAAAACTACAAAAGAAGAACCCGTTATTCCTCATACCGACAACATAGGCAACGAAATACCCGCGTATCCTGGATGCCCCGGTGAAGAAGCCAATTCGAACAGCAGCTCTTCTTCCGCTAATTCATCTTCGCCTGACTACGATCATACGCAAAACGGCACAGTACAATTTCCGGCTACAGGTTATCCGACCGAATCAGACGCCGGCGGCTATTCTTCGTCTTCCAGTTCGTCGTCATCATCTTCTTCAAGCGATTACGATCATACGCAGAACGGCACGGTCCCTTATCCTTCGACCGGATATCCCTGCGAAGATAGCGGCTGCGGCTCTTCATCCGGCAGCGATTCATCATCGTCTTCGTCGTCATCTTCCGACGATTATTCGTCGGGCGATCCGTACACGGGCAATGGAAGCGAAATTTATTATTAAATAAAGCTTTTATTATTGTAGTTATTTATCGATTTTTACCAGATTATATTCGCGCCTGCCAAGGCCGAGTTCCACTGCATGCTCGAGAATGTGAACGGCGTTCTGCTTTTCCATTCTCTTGCATAACGCTTCGCTTTTTTTCTTGTCCGGCGAAGCGTAAACAAGGTCGACGCAGGCCTGGTCGAGCGCGACGGGATCGAGCGAAGCGAGAATGCCTATATCGGCCATTTCGGGCGGCGCAGGGTTGCCGTTGCAGTCGCAGTCTATCGAAAGATTGTTCATAACATTAACATACGCAATATTATCGCCCATCTTGTTCATAACGGCGCCCGACGCTTCCGCCATCGATTCGAGAAAAGCGTTCTGGTCGGTCTTCATGGCAGGAGTGAAATCCCCGGTTTTTTTGACGGCTCCGGCCGTATGTATCCACATTTTTCCGTCGGCGGATGCGAATCCTATCGACATGTTCTTTAGCGCGCCGCCGAAGCCGCCCATCTGGTGCCCTTTGAAATGCGAAAGAACGAGGAACGAGTCGTAATTTAAAAAGCGCGAGCCGACAAGATCTTCTTTGATGCGCTTTCCGGCGGGGAACGGCAGGCTCACCGAGCCGGTCTCGTCGAGGATGTCGACCTCGGCGATAGCGGTGAAACCGTGGTCTTTCGCGGCCTGCCTGTGCGCCTCGGTAGTAGAGCGTTTGCCGCCGTAGGCCGTATTGCATTCGACGATTACGCCGTTCAGCGACTTGACGAGGTCTTTAATAAGGGCGGGCGCGAGGAAATTATGGCCGCCGGGCTCGCCCGTGCTGATCTTGACGCCAACCCTGCCGGGAAGTTTGCGTCCCATCTTATTGAAAATCGAAACCAGGCTTTCAGGTGTGATTTCAGCCGTCATATAAACTACCGGCAATTCTTTTTGCGGCGCTTGTTTTGATACGGCGGCGATTTCGCTGGAATCGGCCGCCATGGCTTTAGACGCGCCCGCGCTTACATTAACCGCGGCAAATATCATAACGCTTATTATAAACAAAACCAGAGCATACTGCCTGAACGATAATTTGTTTTTAAATTCTCTCATTTGTCAATTCCTTTTGCTATTATTTGACCGTCTGCGGTCTGAACATATTATGAACCGCTCACGCCATATTTTTAATTGATTTTTATTGAACGCGCTTTTATCGGCCCGTCATTTTCTCGAGTTTCTCGGGATACCTGTTTCCCTGTATCGTTATTTTCGCCGCGGCGCCGTTTATTTCGCGAACGTCTTCCTGCGTCAATTCCATGTTTGCCGCGCCGATATTTTCTTCCAGACGCGAAAGTTTCGTCGTGCCGGGAATCGGGACGATCCACGGTTTTTGCGCGAGGATCCATGCGAGCGCGATCTGCGCCGTCGTGGCCTTCTTTTTGGACGCAATGGCGGACAATAGATCGATGAGCGCCTGGTTGGCTTTGCGGGCCTCAGGCGTGAAACGCGGGACTATATTTCGGAAATCGTTGTTGTCGAATTTCGTGTTTTCGTCTATTTTCCCGGTCAGAAATCCTCTTCCGAGCGGACTGTATGACACGAAGCCTATCCCTAATTCTTCAATGAGAGGAATGATCTCCGCTTCGACTTCTCTTGTCCACAGCGAATACTCGCTCTGAAGCGCCGTCACAGGCTGAACCGCATGAGCTTTTCGGATCGTCTGCGCGCCCGCTTCCGAAAGTCCGAAATGCCTGACCTTGCCTTCTTTGATAAGTTCTTTTACGGCGCCTGCCACATCCTCGATCGGAACGTCAGGATCCACGCGGTGCTGATAGAACAGGTCGATGACGTCAACCCTGAGGCGCTTCAGTGAAGCCTCGGCTACCTCGCGGATATGCTGCGGCCTGCTGTCCAGACCTCCCTGCGCGCTCATTTTGAACCCGAACTTTGTGGCTATAACGACCTTTCCGCTATAAGGAGCGAGAGCTTCGCCGACGAGCTCTTCGTTTATGAACGGGCCGTATATCTCGGCTGTATCGAAAAATGTCACGCCGGATTCGACCGCCTTACGCATCAGATCTATCATTTCCTTTTTGTCTTTAGCCGGACCGTAGCCGAAACTCATTCCCATGCAGCCGAGACCTATAGCTGAAACTTCGAGGCCGCTTTTACCAAGTTTACGCATTTTCATTATATTTTCTCCTTCTTAAAGTCTTCTTAAAAATATTATTCATCGTGGCGGCTCGTAATATGACGGCCGCCATATAAGCTCATTCAGATAAATTTGTTTATTCGGATTTCAACGACGCCATGTCGATTGAAAAGCGATATTTAACGTCGGATCTGACGAGTCTTTCATACGCTTCATTGATCTTCTGGATGGGAATTACCTCCACGTCGGCGGTTATATTGTGCTTTCCGCAGAAATCGAGCATTTCCTGCGTTTCGGCGATGCCACCTATGAGCGATCCGGAAAGCGTGCGGCGGCCGAACAGCAGCGAGAATGCGAAAAGCGGAAGCGGTTTATCCGGCGCGCCGACCAGGGTGATATTGCCGCCGCGGCCGAGCATATTGATGTAGGCGTTTATGTCGTGTTCGGCCGCCACGGTGTCTAATATGAAGTTGAACGAACCGGCGTGTTTCTTCATTTCATCCGGGTTTCTGGATATAATGACCTCCGACGCGCCGAGGCGCAATGCGTCTTCCTTTTTGCCGGCGGATGTCGTGAAGACGACGACGTGCGCGCCGAAGGCTTTCGCGAATTTAACGCCCATGTGGCCGAGGCCGCCGAGACCCACGACGCCGACCTTTTTGCCGGCTATGTCGCCCCAGCGACGGATCGGCGAATAGGTGGTTATCCCGGCGCAAAGCAGCGGCGCGACACCTGCCAGATTAAGATTTTCCGGGACCGCAAGAACGAAATGCTCGTCCACGACGATACTTTCGGAATAGCCGCCGTAGGTGACGCCGCCGAGATGCTTGTCCGGCGAGTTATAAGTGAATGTCGACGACGGGCAGAACTGCTCCTGGTGGTCTTTGCAGCTAGGGCAGCTGCGGTCCGAATCGACGAGGCAGCCGACGCCGACGAGGTCGCCCGCCTTGTACTTTTTAACGGCCGTGCCGACCTTCGTCACGCGGCCTACGATCTCGTGCCCGGGAACTACGGGATAAACGGTGGGCATGACGCCGCTCCACTCGTTTCTTACGGTGTGCAGGTCTGAATGGCAGACGCCGCAGTAGAGTATTTCGATCTGAACGTCGCGGTCGGTCGCCTCGCGGCGGTTGATCACATCCGATGCTAACGGGGAAGTCGCGCCGGCTGCTGAATAGGCTTTTGATTTGTACATATGTTATCTCCTTTTTAAAAATAAATTTTTTAGTTATGGTTAATCGATTATTTACCTGGTTGCCGCCTGGTTATTACTTCATATTTACGATAATTTTTATTTGACCGATTTACCGGCTTCATATGCCGCCGTCATCGAAGGTTTTTCTTTTATATCGCCCATCTGCCAGGCGCCGGTTCCGTATATTACGCCTTTTTCCTTAGCTCCGCTCAGGCAGGATATGAACCCCCTGAATTCCTCGATCGTCCGTTCAATGGAATTTTTATTGCTGTCGGCGGCGGCCGCTATGAAATAAAATTTCTTATTTTTTATTTCGGTATAACGGGAACAGGTCCTGTCGATGAGCGTTTTCATCTGCCCGGCCATTGTATAAAAGTATACGGGCGTAGCCATTACGATAACGTCGGCGGCGATCATTTTATCGAGGACTTCCGCCATGTCGTCTTTCAGGGAACAGGGATTTCCGCCGTTATAGCAGGCGCCGCAGCCTGTGCAGTATTCTATTCTTTTATCTATGACATAAATTTTCCCGGCGTCGTGCCCGGCCTCTTTCGCTCCCTTTATAAACTGGTCGCATAATAGATCTGAATTTCCGCCCTTCCTTGGACTGGCCGATATTACAAGTATTTTTTTTCCCATTGCATTTACCTCCATAATATTTAAAATTTAACTTGCGGTCTTTCACCGCTTCGATATTCCGAGCCGGTTCAGCCATTCGGCCGCAGCTCCGCGGGCATTTTTGACTTCGTCGCCGTAAACGGCGAGACCTTCCATGACGGTAGATTTCGGGCATAGCTTTTCGATATCTCTAACGCTCGCACCGAGTTCGCTGCCTTCGTGCGTGCAGAACGGAACTATCGTTTTTCCGGCGAAACCGTTTTCAGATAAAAAGGTGAAAACCGCCATAGGCATGGTTCCCCACCAGTTCGGATAACCTACGAAAATCACGTCGTACGCCTCCGCGTTCTTAAGTTTTTCGGCGAGCGGCGGCCTTAAATTAGATTCCAGCTCGCGCTTCGCCTGCTCGACTACCGCATCATACTCTTTCGGATAAGGACGGACGGCCTTTATCTCGAAGGTGTCGCCGCCAGTCATTTCGCATATCATGTCCGCGATCACGCGCGTGTTGCCGCTGTGGGAAAAGAAGGCTATCAGTATCGTTTTGCCGCCCTGCGCCGGTGTGCTTTTTCCCTGAACCGCCACTGCCTTTTCAGACGGGTCGCCTTTTTCCTGAGCGAAAATCGTCCGTATGTCTGCCGCCATAAATGCCATCAGTACCGTGAACATCGTTATACTCAAAATTACCATTTTCATAAAATTTCCTCCTGCTGCTAATGAATTTATTTTTGTCGCTCTTAATTTAATTCTAAAACATTCGAGTAACTCGAAGTCAATATAAAAAAACAAAAAAAATAAAATAATTTTATTAATTCAGATAAATCAACTATAATCACATTGTTGCTTTTCATAAAATTTTATAGTATAATTAAAATATTAAAGTTACTCGAAGTTTGGGAGAGTGAAAAAATGCTCGAGAAAAAAGTTAAAACAAAAAAAAACGACGAGAATGTCGACGAGGTAGTATATAACCGGACGCCCAGATACACAGTCAAAGATATTTCCGAAATGACGGGACTTTCGAAGCACACCATCCGATATTACGACAACGAGAATCTGCTGCCTTACGTTTCGAGGAGCGATTCGAACATAAGGATGTTTTCCGATTACGACATAGCGTGGCTTAAAACGGTGAACTGTCTGAGGTATTCGGGATTGACTATCCTGCAGATAAAAGACTACATCAAATTATGCCTTCAGGGCGACGACACTATTATCGAGCGCGCGAAGATAATCTTCCAGCAGGAAAAAGTGCTCGAGGACAAGATGACCGAGCTCAACACGCAGCTTGACGTCATCAGGAAAAAGAAGGAATATTACGAAAAATTGATAAAGGAAAAAGGCATTGACAGGTGGAACCCTTTCAATGAGATTAAAAATGAAGGCGGCTGCTTAACTGCCTCTGAACATAAAAAATAAAATTCGAGCCGGCGGGCTGCGTCATGCGTCCTTAATTTCAGGGCCGTTTCCTACGGCATTTCGCAGCCTTTAGACGATCCTACTTCTTCCAATTCTGGATTTCGATAAAATTGCCCTCGGGATCCTGCGCGTATGCGGCCGTAAGCAGTCCCAGCTCCGGATACTGCCTTTTTACGATTTTGCCTGAAAGTTTTCCGCCATGATCCACGAGCTTTTTTGCGATCATTTCCACGTCGTCGACGTGGAAGGCGATATGGCCGATGCCCTGACGGTTAATCGCGGGCTTGTCGCCGCGCAGGTTTTGCGGGACATATTCGAATATTTCGAGCGTGGGGCCGTTTTCGAAGCCAGGCAGGGCCAGATGCATTCCTTTAATATGAGCGTTTTTTATTCCGGTAAGAGCATCAACCCAATCGCCGGCCAGGTCTCTTTCGGGGTATGTCGGCCGGCAGCCGAAAACGTCCATATAAAATCCGGCGAGGGATTTCCAGTCTTTTGCAATGATGTTGACATGGGAGAATTTGATTTCGCACGTGTTTGAATGATCGTTATACTGCATAATGACCTCCACGATTTTATTTGTATTTCACGATTTCATCACTGATGTTCGAATACAGCTCATTTATCCATAGCGGCCGGGTTTTTACGCCGGGGTTTTCTGCGGCCAGGCGGCCGGTTTTTCTCATGTCATAGGGCATGATTATAACTTTTATGCCGTTTTTAATGGCCCGCGCCGAAAGAATGAATAATTCCTCGACGGCCTCGTCGCCGATTGCGATACAGCCGACGGACATTTTATTTCCATGAATGAAAATATCGCCGCCGGGGTTGTTTCTTCCATCTGCAGCCGCTTTTTTGAGGTCAAACTCGTTCGGGTAATTCACTTTCATGGAAAGATGAAAATGGCTGTTAGGGTTAAGGCTCTCTATTTTATATATTCCCTCGGGCACCTGGCAATCGCCTTCGATAAGCTTAGGGCCGGCGCCGCCGCTGGCTCCGAGTATCGTATATTTTTTCAGAAGAATCGCCGCTTCTCCGGTTTCTATCCATAATTCCAGAATTTTTTCGCTTTTTAAAACTATCAAAGCGATCTTATCGGGCGGATAGTTTATTTTTATATTTTTGAAATTTTCTTTTAAACGCGCCGCGACCGCCGCTTCATGCTGACGCATCACATCGCTCACTGTTTTGCGGCCTTTCACATATTTTTGATAATAATCGGTAACGCCCGTATCGTGAAATGAAACGAAATAAACCGTTGTTGCCGCCAGGGCCGCTATTGCGATAGCTAACGCGAAATGTTTTTTCATGGCTTCTCCTGATCATAGCTTCTAAAGAAATAATAATAATAGCCTGCAAACTCGCGGGCGACGCTTTTTATATCGGTCGTTTCAGGAGCGATTTCCGCCCTGGCGCAGCTTGTTTTTTTAAAGCCGGCCCTGTTGAAAGCGAGTCTGGCGCGAGCCATATGATAATAATCGGTTATTATGATGATTTCGGGATCGTGCATTTTTTGCTCTTTAAGCATTGATTTCACGTTTTTTACGGTGGCGAAGGTGTTGAATCCCTTTTCATCGACGGTAATATCGCTTGCGGATATGCCTTTATCGATAAGATAATTTTTCATGACGACCGGCTCATTGAACCCTTCGACGCCTGTAGCGCCGCTGACAATTATTTTTTTCGAAGTGCCTGCCCTGTAAAGTTTAACGGCCTTATCGAGACGGCGTTTCAACCGTTCCGATACGATGCCCGTCTTTTCGACTTTATTGCCGAATACGACCATCAGGTCGGCCTTTACATAATCGTCTTTCAGGTATGGATACATCATAAGCAAATAATGTGATATGAACCACAAGAAAAACAATGAAAAAGACAGAATTACAATTGTTTTAAATTTAATTTTTTTAACCGGTTTCATAGGTTACATTATATCAGAAACGCCGGTATAAAACAATTGGCAAAAAAACAATCAAGGTTCAACATATATGAATTGTTTTTATTAATTTTATTTTTAAAGTTTATTGACTGTAAATTGAATTTTTGTTATATTATACTTAGTTTAAAATTGAGTTTAGTTTAAAATTATACCGAGTATATTTTGTATCGGATAAACCGGCGGCCGGCATTTTTTTGCAGGCTGTCTGAAAGCGTAAAAGGAGCCATATACATGCAGAGCGTCAAAAGCAGGATAATCAATTTCATATTGCGCAACCGGCATTTGCTGAAGTTGAAGCTGAAAAAACCAGTATTCGATTTCAACTCATCCATAGATGATTTCAGGCGCGAATGCGAGGAAGGAGCGGCAAAATACGGCCGGATTCCCGAAGGCGTTTCTGTTACCGGCTGCGTGATCGGCGGCGTCAAGGCTGAATGGCTTGTACCTGCGGGCGCGCCGGCCGATAAGATAATTATGTACGTTCACGGCGGCGGCTATGTATCGGGTTCTTGCGCAGACCATCGAGGATTTGTGGCCAGATTTGCGGTTCGCTGCGGTTATCAGGCGCTCACTTACGAATACAGGCTGGCGCCTGAGCATCCATTTCCGGCCGCCGTCGATGATTCAGTTAATGTGTACCGCGCTCTCACAGAATCTAAATATTCGCCGTCCGATATAATTATAGCAGGCGAATCGGCGGGCGGCGGCCTGACGCTGGCGCTGCTTCTCGCGCTTAAAAAGAAAGGGCTGCTGCTGCCAGCCGCCGCCGTAGCCATATCGCCGTGGACCGATCTTAAATGCGAAGGCGAATCGTACAGGACCAAAAATAAAGTTTCGCTCGCGCCGCTGAACTCATGGACTGTATTCAGCAGGTATTATGCGGGAAGCGCCGATCCGTCCAATCCGCTTATATCGCCGCTGTACGGCGATCTTAATGACCTGCCGCCAATATTGATAAATTCCGGCGCCGACGACGAACTTTATGATGACGGGAAGAATTTTTATTTAAAAGCAAAGGCGGCCGGAGCGGACGTCAGATTCAGGTCCGGCGAGGGAATGGTTCATTGTTATCCTCTTCTGGCGCCGATGTTCCCGGAAGCCAGCGAGGCAATGGATGAAATCGTAGCGTTTATAAAACAGCATTTCGGCGGGCGCAATAAAACGCCGGCCTCCGCCATGGAGTAAAAAATAAATCGGCGGAAGGTTATTCTCACATATTTTTCGGCTGCAGAACGCTCACGCGGTTTCCTTCCGTGTCTAAAAATGAAACGTACAAGCCGATGCCCGGGATCTCTACGGGTTCGCCCGGAACTTTTCCTCCGAATTTTTTTATATTTTGAACGGCCTCGTTAATATCGGCGACGGCGATCACTACCGACGGTTGAGGCGCGTCTTCGTTTTTAGGATAAAATCCGCCGTTTATGGCGCCGGGATGCTTTACCATATTTTTTTCGTCGGTTTCTGCCGTATGAGCTATAACGTAATTGCCCATCTCTTCGCCGAGTTTATTCATTTTCCAGCCGAAAGCGCCGGTATAAAAATCGGCCATGCGTTCCCTGTTTTCGTACGGCATTTCAAAATGCACTACCGGATTCATTTTTGACATAATTATTCTCCTTATCGCTTTATATATTTTTCAAGGCGCTTATAATGCCGTGCCCTTAGAGGGAACGAAAATACCTGTCATATCGACGCCTTCCAGTTCAAGCAATTTTTGTTTGACGCCGACGCCTCCGGCGTAGCCTGTGAGGCTGCCGTTAGCGCCCACCACGCGGTGGCATGGAATGATAATGGAAATGGGATTATGGCCGACGGCGCCGCCCACGGCCTGAGCGGACATATTTGGCTTGCTCATTTTTACGGCCGCTTTTTTCGCTATTTCACCGTAGGTCGCGAGCTTGCCGTAGGGGATTTCGCAAAGCAATTTCCATACTTCCTGTCTGAAATCTCCGCCGGCAGGGGTTAACGAAAGTTCCGATACCGCCGGTTTTTTACCCGCAAAATACCTGTCCAGCCATTTTTTTGAGGCGTCGAATATGCTCAAATTATTTTTCGAAGTCATACGTTCTTTGACGGCGCCGCAAAAATATTTTTGGCCCTCGAGCCACAGGCCAATAAGGTTATCGCCGTCGCTTGCCATTGTGAGCCGTCCAACGGGAGAAGCGTAATCGGTGGTGTAATACATATCGTTTTCCTCCTGGAAGTATTATAAACAATTGTAAAATCAAGCTATATGTAAAATTATATCACAACTTTAGAAATATTTCCCGCTATTTTTGGACATGGATTTTATTTTTTCAAGGTTAAAAAAACTTTTTAATTATTTTGAGGATGCCCTGTTTCCATGGGACCCGGTGTGAAATTCCTGAAACGCTTTCGAACTTTTTGAGATTATCCAAATACCATTTATAGTTTCGAATCAAGGCATCCTTGTTTGAAAATACGGGTTTGTATTCGAGGACCTTTTCTGCCTTTTCGATCGACACGAAGGAATCTTCGCAAGCCGTTTCGTAAACCCATTTATAAAGAGGAGAAAGGCGGAGAAATTCAAGAATACGTAAAGCCCATATGGCGGGCTTTGCCGGAAATCCAATTATTTTTTTGCCGAAACCGGCATAATCCAGAACTGCCTGATAATCTTCTTTCATGGTAGTAAAATTTTTCGCTCCGATGTTGAAAGTATCGTTGACGATATCGGCGTTCCTGGTCATACAAAGCCATATGCTTTCCGCGAGATCTTCGACGTCGAGCAGTTGGTAGCGATTATTGCCGGATCCTATCATCGGGAAATTTTTACCGTCCTTTGCCCAGTCATAAAGTAAGACGAATACGCCGAGCCGCTCTGGACCGATAAATGACTTTGGCCTGAGAATCGGTACGATCATTCCTTTTTTACGAAATTCAAGACATACTTCTTCAGCCAGTATTTTTGCCTCTCCATAAGGTCCGACGCCGATAAGCTTATCGTTTTCGAGCAGCGGATGATGGTCAGGTATTCCGTAAACAGCTGTCGACGAAATGTGGATGAATCTTTCGACGTTGTTTTTTTCGGCCGCTTCCAGCAGATTGCGCGTTCCGTCAACGTCGGTCGTCATAATGTCTTTTTTTGAATATAAAGGCAGGGCCGCCGCCGTATGTACCACCTGCTTCACGCCCCGCATAGCTTCGCCGACCTTAAATTTATCCCTGATGTCGCCTTTTATGAAAGCGATCCGCTCTTTTTCCGGATAGTCGAAATCAGCGGAATCGAGAACGACTATGTCGGTCACGCCTTTTTCAAGTAATTTTCTGACCATATTGATACCTAAAAATCCAGAACCGCCGCTTACAAGCACTTTTAATTTTTCGGCCGAACCGCATTTTTTCATAAGTTTCTCCTTAATTTTTATTTTCAGGCATTCCAAGGTAATCCGGTCGTCCAGAAGCATGGCGGATTACCCTGGATGCCTTATTGTCAGGTTATTTTCCTTTTTTGTCGAGTTTTTTATTAAAGTTTCCCGTTTTCCTATTTTTCCAGGATCCTTTATGATATGCGTAGCTCGCTATCAACGGTACGACCGTGGTTGCTTCCGCGTAAACCATCTGTTCGAAAGTTGTGTCCACTTTTCCCCATGAGCAGGCTTCTTTGAGCGTCGAACTGGAGCAGGCGCCGTCTCTTACGTCGGCCACTGTTATTTGCACCGCGTATTTATGCATAGGGACCTCTACACCCAGACATTCCGCGCATACGACGGTGTCCTGCGCGAAATTTTTAGGAACGCCGCCGCCTACCATGAACAGGCCGGATTCGGAAGAACTCATCTTGATCTTTGTCAGCTCGAGAAAATCTTTAACTGAATCAATTGAAACGTGTTTTTTACCTTCGTTTATGCGCTTCCACTGATGCATAACAAGACCGAAGCCTGCGCTCGAATCGGAAAACGCAGGGCAGAATATCGGGACGCCTTTTTCATATGCTATCCGTACGAGAGAATCTTTTTTCTTTCCTTGCAGGCTCAGATATTTTCCCATCTCCCTTATGAATTCACGCGAAGAATACGAGCCCGGTTTCATTGAGTCGGCTATCGATCTTATTGTCGAATCGCATACTTTAAGCTCATCTTCATCGATATATGTGTCGTATATTCTGTCTATTCCCATTTCACGGAGCTTGTTGTCATCTGCGAATGGCGTGCCTTTGTAATGACGGAATCCGAGGCCCTCGAAAAAGTCCATGTCTACTATAGACGCACCCGTTGCGACCACTGCGTCCACCATGTTATTTTCGACGAGATCGGCGTATACTTTCATGCAGCCGCCGGCGCTCGTGCTTCCGGCTAGCGTCATTATGATTATGCAGTTTTTGTCAGATAGCATTTTATCGAATATATCGGCCGCACGCCAGGCGTCTCTGGAAGTGAAGGACATATCTTTCATCGACTCGATTATCGCAGTCGAATCGATTTTTTTTATGTCGAAGTGTTTGACCTGATCGCTTAAAACGCATTTTTTTTTGAATTTCATTTTATTAGTCCTTTCATTCATTGTCACATTTTACATCTTTTGGTATATCTAGTATGAAGCAGTTCGTGTGATTTGTGCCCAAGCGGCCCTTCGGTCAGAAAATTTTGATAAAGCCTTTTCACTTCGGGGTTTTCATGAGATTTTCTGATCGGGAGCGATTCGTCTTCTTCATAAGTGGCCTGCATACGCTTGCTTCTGATATCGATATTCGTCGGTATCGGCTGACCGCCGCCGCCCAGACATCCGCCCGGGCATGCCATGACTTCTATGAAATGGTAGGCGCACTTGTCGTTCTTCGCTTTTTTGACGACGGCTTCGGCGTTGATCAAACCGTGGGCTATGGCTACTTTTAACTCGACCCCTTCGAGGAAATTCCATTCTTCTTTAACGCCCTCGATTTTGAGCGAGGCTTCTTTAACGCCTTCCATGCCGCGAACCGGAGTTACATTGAGGTTTTTGAACGGAACCTCGCGGCCTGTGACTATTTCATAAGCAGTTCTTATCGCGGCTTCCATAACGCCTCCGGTGGCGCCGAATATCACCGCGGCTCCCGTATGTTCGCCGAGAAGGCTGTCGCATTTGCATTCTTCTATTTTATCGAATTCGATACCGGCCTGTTTTATCATCTGAGCCAGTTCACGGGTGGTCAGGACATAATCTACGTCTTTAAAACCGCTGGAGCGCATTTCAGGACGATCGGCCTCGAATTTTTTAGCCGTGCAAGGCATTATGGAAACGCTTATTATTTTTGAGGGATCTATTCCGGCCTTCCCGGCGTAATAGGTTTTAGATAATGCGCCGAACATCTGTTGCGGTGATTTGCAGGTTGAAAGATGTTCGAGCATATCGGGGTGTTCGTGTTCTATGAATTTGATCCAGCCGGGCGAACATGAAGTAAACATTGGCAGATGGGCCTTTTTTCCTTCCTTCACAACGGATTTGAGCCTTGTAAGAAGCTCGGTGCCTTCTTCCATGATAGTGAGATCGGCCGTGAAGTTGGTGTCGAAAACTTTATCGAATCCGAGCATTCTAAGCGCGCCGACCATTTTTCCGGTTACGCGTTCGCCCGGATTCAGGCCGAAGTGTTCGCCAAGTCCCACGCGCACCGCCGGAGCGGTCTGCACGACAACGTGTTTATCCGGATCACTAAGGGAGTTCCAGACTTCTTCCACATAATTTCTTTCAGTGAGCGCTCCTGTCGGGCAGCGATTAATGCACTGACCGCAGTTAGTGCATACCACTTCAGACATAGGCATATTAAAAAACGTTTCTATTTTAGCCCTGCCGCCTTTGTGCGCCATGGTGAGCGCGCCTATTTTTTGAAGCTCGGCGCAAGTTCTAACGCAGCGCTGGCATTTGATGCACTTACCATCGTCTTTCTGCACTGACGGCGATGAACGGTCGACGGCTGAATCGGTCGAAATATCGATAAAAGGGTTTTCCGCCGAAGCGTATTCGAATGAAATGCTTTGTAGTTCGCAGTTGCCGTTTTTATAGCAGCGCGTGCATTCGCCTGCGTGTTCCGATAAAAGCAGGTCTATTATGGTTTTTCTGGCGGCCCGCACCCTGTCGCTGCCTGTTTTTATCTTCATTCCGGGTGAGACCGGCGTGCAGCATGATGCTTGCAGAGTTCTTGCGCCTTCGACTTCTACAACGCATATTCTGCAGTTTCCGGCTACGCACAGATCCTGGTGATGGCACAGCGTCGGTATCTTGAAGCCGGCTTTTTTCGCCGCCTCGAGTATCGTTACCGATTCGGGAACGGTGATAGGGCGTCCGTTTATAATTACCTCGATTTCTTTCATTATTATCGCCTCCATATCATTAAAAATTAATATATTATTTCTTCAATAAAATTATCCACTATAGAGTTGAACGAGTTAGGCACAGACTGCCCGAGGCCGCATTTTGCAGCTATGCGCATTGTACTTCCGAGTTTTTTCAATTCTTCGGCGTAAGCCCCTCCGACGCGCCTCTGTTTTATAGCCTCGATACCGCGCTTCATCTGCACGCAGCCTATGCGGCACGGCGCGCACTGGCCGCACGATTCCTCGCAGAAAAAATCGAGATAATTGTGAAGAACGTTATACATAGAGCGGCCGCTGTTGAAAAGCATCATGGATCCGCCCGTCGGAACGCCTTCAAAACCTATTACAGTTTCGGCGAATTTTTTTCGCGGTACGCAAAAACCTGATGCACCGCCTACCTGAACGGCTTTTGTATCTCCGTCGCCGAATATTTCTACGAACTCGTCGAGTTTCATACCGAGTTCGAGTTCGTAGATCCCGGGAATAGGCGTATCTCCCGATATGCTGAAAACTTTTGCGCCTTTCGAATCATGCGTGCCGAGATCAAAGAATTTCTGCGGGCCGATCTCCATTATGATTCCTGCATAAACAAGAGTTTCGACGTTATTTACGACTGTAGGACAGCCGCGATAGCCTTCAGAAACAGGAAACGGCGGCTTATTGCGTGGTTCGCCGCGCCTGCCTTCCATCGATTCGATCAGTGCCGTTTCTTCGCCGCATATATACGCTCCGCTGCCCGAAAAAACCGAAACGTTAAAATTAAGCATGTTTTTGACGGCCTCGTTGAACACGTCGATCTTTTTTTGCAGTTTCGGCAGCATGAAATTATATTCGCCTCTTAAATACAAAAACCCCTTGCTGGAACCTATAGCTGTCGCGCATATGGCCATTCCGAGCAACACTTTTTCCAGAACTTTTTCGAGAATTTCACGGTCTTTGAAAGTGCCGGGTTCGCCTTCGTCGGCATTGCATATGACGTATTTTTGCGGCGCGGCATTTTCGCGCGCCATTTTCCACTTTAAAGCGGTGTTGAATCCGGCGCCGCCGCGGCCGCGCAATCCGGAAGCGAATATTTTTTTTATTATTTGATCGGAGCCATCGGCTATCGCCTTTTTCAAAACAGCCAGATGGTCGCAATCATTGAATATCATATTCACTTTTGCCAGCATTTTATTGAGTTTTTCCGATCTATCAATCATTTTACTCACTCCTTCCCGATATATTTTTCGATCGCCGATACGGCTGCCGCGGGTGTCAGACTCGTATAAATGTCGTCATTTATAAGCATTACGGGACCTTTGTGACAGTGGCCCAGGCAGCTGGTCTCCAATAGTGAAAACATGCCGTCATTGGTTGTTTCGCCCAGTTTTACGCCGAGCTTGTTTTCGATCGCGTTTAGAACCGCCTGTTTTTTATTCATTTCACACGATATAGTTCGGCATATTCTTATCACGTGCCTGCCGAGCTTCACTGGTTCGAGAAAGGAATAAAACGAAGCTACGCCGTATGCGTCAGCTGCCGGAATATCGAGTGCTGCCGATATTTCCCTGATCTTTGCGGCATCGAGACTGCCTGCCTCGCGTTTTACCGCCTGAAGGACCGGAAGCAGCGCTTCTCTCGATGCGCCATATTTTTCGATCGTCTTTTTTATTATTGACGAAGTGTTACTCATTTTTTAGCCTCCATTATAATAGTAGTAGTTTTTATTTGTTCTTAGCGGCGTTCATATATTTTTCGGCCAGCTCGATCAATTTTTCCGCCGTTATGGGTTTGTCCACGAACTCGTTCGCGGCAATGATTTCGGAATCGGTCGCTGAAGAATAGTTCATTTTAAGTTCCTTATTTATTCCGGAAATCATTACTATAGGTATTTTTGACCACCTCTCATATTCGCCCCGGCCGGAGCGAAGGGTGTAAGAAAGAGAGAAGCCGTCGGAAGGCGTTCGCATCATAACGTCGAGCAATATCATTTGCGGGTCGAACGTTTTGATTTTTTCGAGCGCTTCCTGCGAGTCGGAAGCCGAATCCACGGCAAACTTCCTCGCGATTAAAACAGTTTTCATAGTATCGACGACGTCATTGTCATCATCCACAATAAGGATCCTGAAAGACATGGTTTTCCTCCTTGTTTTTTATAAAGCTTCAAAACGTCTGAAAGCGTCCGATGATATTTCACGCGATTTACGCGCGAAAAAAACCGAAAAGCTTCGTCATGACGAATCGAAACATATTGTATTAAATTGTAGTTTTTAGAAAATGCCGGGCAACCGGATAGATTGAATTAAATAAAAATTAGAAAAGGTTAATGCAATAATTGAATTGACTGTAATGGAGAATTTTTGAAAAGATATTTTCGTTGGAGTGTTTGTCATAACTCGATATTAATGTTTCGAGCCTGTGCCTTCTTGCGGTAAGGGTTGAATCGGAGCGATTTTTACCGGACATCTGTCAACCTCCCTGATGGATTTGCTGATTAATTGATTTGAAAAAGTCGGCTGTTAAGCCAAAGGGATACTATCATAATTTAAATTGAATGTCAATGTTTTTTTTGAGCAGTTCAAGCAGCCAATTATTCTAAGAAAATATTACGTTAAATGCTATATTCAGTCTTTACTTATATAAAATTATACCATAGCAGCCGAAATATTTCCCGCTATTTTCGGACACGGATTTTATTTTTTTGGCGGGGGCCTTTTCATTTGAGATTGGTTAAATTAAGTGAACAGGGTCGCATTTAAAATATGGAAAGTTCTTATATAAATGAACGCTTAGCGCTAAAAATGCGGCGTATGCATTGGAATTAATATAATCCGCCATGTACGCTGCATTCTATCTCGATGCGGAAAAAATCGGTCCCGGCGTCTTTTGACAGATCGCTCTTTTCGAACGAATATTTTCCGTTTCCGGGGCATTGTGGAACCTTTTGAATATAATCGAGTTCGGCAAGCTTTTCAAGGCTTTCAGGAAGTTCGTCGCCGTTTTCCATTTGATAAAGATCTATTGCGCCTTCCAGCATTCTCATATTCAGACCGCATTCTTTTCTTATGTTATTATCAGTTGCGAAAGCCGCCGGTTCGGCCGGAAGGTTTTCAGTAAAGTCCTGGCTGTAAGTATATTTTACCGCATGTTCCATATCGCCTGATTTTAAATAAGCGACGGATTCCAGAAGGGCGCCGTCTCTGCCATATCGATATATTTCATCGGGATGATCGGCGTTGTCGCCGGAAAAAAAATAAAATGTCCAGTTCCCGTCGGAGTCGTTCTCGAACCGATGCGATAAGGACATAATAAATTGCGGACTTGAAGTTTTAGTTGAAAGGCTTACCAATTCACCTTCCTTATCGAAAAGTAAATTATTTTCAATTTTAAAACCGGTTTGCGAGTTATTAAAGACTATCGCTATGGGCAAACCGTTTTCATTATAATTATAATCCCATCTGGAAATTTCGGAATTTTGCGGGTTTGTTGTAACGACTTCCAGCAGCCTGTTTTGATGATCGTAATTATAGCGTTCCGTAACGTCGCCGTCGCGGTCTGAATAATATTTTTTTTCGTTCAGCCTTCCGTTTGAATATTTATAAATACTTTCACTGATGGAACCGTCTTCTTCCGATCGTTTGATTTTGCTCGTTCTGCCTTCTTTCCGCGAATATTCTATTTTATATAACGGCTTATCGTCGCGGCCGAAATATGCGAATTCGGAAATTTCTCCGTCTTCGTATTTATAGGTTTGCCTGCAGTGTATGTTTCCGGCAGGAGAGTATTCGATGATCTCCGTTATTTTTAATTCCGCGTTATAATTATAGATGGCCGTTTTAACTATGCTTCCTTCCCGGTCGAATTCAAAAGCTCTTTTTATATTTCCAGAATCATCGTATTCTTCATATAATTTTTTGAACGAATATTCAAGCCCTTTATAATAATACGAACTCATCGACTTGATATTTTTATTGACTATATATTCACGCGGGCAATAAGATATAGTGTTTCGGAAAGGTAAAGAGGAGTTCCAATTGACGCCATATTTCATGGTATTAATTATATCCAGTTTTACTTGGTCGGTGAATCGATGCGCCAGCGCTTTTTTATTAGTGATCAAGACTATTATAAACGCTATGGAAAGCGACGTTAAAAAAAACATATGTCTCCCTTAAAATTAATTTTTAAAGCGGTTATATTAATTTTATTTATTTTTGATTACTGTTATATTATACACTATTTTTAAGCTTCATGTTATATTTTATTGACATTTATTTATAATTGCGGTAGTATGAAATCCTTAGCCGATTATTTAATTAAATAACGCAGGTGATAGCTGTTTTATGAAAAAAAAATTATTGAAACTCTCAGCCACAATATTATCACCGGTTTTTGCTTTATCTTTTTTCCTTTTTTTTATGCCCCCGTCTTGTCTGAGCGCGGAAGAGCTTCTTTTTAACGTCTCCATTTCCAATATAAAGCCTGACTTAACGCCGATGCAGCTGGAAGAGATTCTTGTTTCGATTATTTATAATGATGAGCCGGCTGCTTTTAGCTGTATTTTAAGCATGTATAAGGAAAAACTCACTAATTCATATATTTTTGAAAATCTGCTTAACTATCCTGAAATTTATAAAAATCCAGATTTCATAAAATCGATAATATCCTTTATCGATGATTTTAAATCCATGCCCGACGGCGGTAAAAAATTTCTCGAAAAAACCATAAGCATGGCTGATACGGAATTAATCGATGCTGTGATAAAAAAAGGCGCCGCTATCAATAACGCATCCGATCAATTTAAAACGCCTATAATTTTCAACTGCCTGAAGGCGGAGTCTTTTGAAATATTAAAAGTATTGATCGACAACGGTGCAAACGTCAATGTGCTGCACGGCGAAGCTTCGCTGCTATATTATGCCGTTGAAAACAAAAGCACGCAGAGCGTTTATCTTCTTCTGCAAAGCGGAGCCGACGTCAATCTTTCAAAGTCGCCTGCAAAAAAGTCTTTGAATGCGGCTTTAAAAAACGGCGATCTTGAACTGGTAAAGGTTTTAATCGATAAAAAAGCCGACGAAAATATATTTAATAAATCATATTATAAGTCGCTTATTAACTATCTTATCGATAATTTTTCCGATGAAATCGTCTTGTATTGCATAGAATCCGGTTATGTAAAAAAAATAGATGATTTAAAATTTAATGGGCGAACTCCATTATTATCTGCGCTCATAAAAAACAAAAGAAAAACGGCGGACGCTCTGGCAAAACGAGGCTCTAAGCTTGCGGTTAGCGCCTCCGGCGACAGATATTTCGATGATTTTAAAAGGTTCGTAATCATTACCGAAAGCGGCGAAGTATCTTTAATGCATTATTTAACGCGTAAAGAAAATATAGCTTTGCTGGAACCTATTATAAAAAACGGTTTAGATTATGAGTTTATGAAAGAATATAAAAATAATTTTTTATTTTCGGCAATCGATAATCGCTGCAGCGAAGCGGTCGAGCTAATATTAAAAAATTATAAAGACCGCGACTGGCGGTTATACGGTCAGACTCCAGTTGAATATACATTTTTAAAAGGCGAATTTAAAATGTGCGACACGGTCAAATCTCTTTTGAAAGACTCTCCGGGCAACATTAATGACTATAATATAAAAGAAAAAAACGGCGCGATTAACCCGAAATTAATAATAAATACGGTTAAAAACCGGAACATAGAAGGCGTTAAAATGTTGATAAAATGCGGCGCTGATTTTAACGCCCACGATGAACACGAATCGCCGGCGCTTCATTGGGCTGTTCTATGGGGAATGTTCGACGTTGTTAAACTTTTAGTTGAAAACGGCGCTGAAATTAACGAAGTGAATTATTATGATAAGTCTTCTTTATTGCTCACTGCCTTAAATGAAAATAAACCTGAAATAGCCCGGTATTTGATTGAAAAAGGCGCCGATCTTAATTTCGCCGATTCTGAAAGCTATAAAATACTTCATACGGCCGTTGATAAAAACTATGCGGATATAGCTGGATTAATATTAAAGCGCGGCTATGACGTTAACAAACGTGACCGGTATTATGAAACCGCAATTTTTGACGCTATAGATAAAAACTTTACCGAATGCTTCACGGCTTTAATTGAAAACAGCGCCGAAATAAATATATGCAATCACGACGGCGAAACGCCTCTTCACTTAGCGGCTAAAAAAGGCAACATAGGTTTTGCGGAAAAACTTATAGCGAGAGGCGCGGTCGTCGATAGCTGCGGCGTCAGCCAGCCTCAAAAGCCCAAGGTCGAAAAAATTCACGAAAATTCAAATTTAGTGACCGTAAGCATGCTTATTCCCAAAAGAGACGGGCCTTATATGCAAGATAACATGATAACGCCTTTGACGGCTGCGATAATTGCGAAAAAGCCGGATATGGTGAATTTTTTAATAAAAAAAGGCGCCGATGTCAATATGCTTTCGGCAAAGAAGCTTGCGCCGATACACTATGCTATAAATACATTTCAAAACGATATATTCGATTCGCTTATATCGCGGGGCATAGATTTAAAAATAAAAACTTCCGACGGCTATGATTTGCTTTGCTACGCAGCTTTTTATGACAACCTTTACGCCGTTAAAAAACTTGCCGGGCTCGGTTTTAAAATCGATAATGTTTCGAGCGATTTAAATTCGGAAACCGCTTTACATATCAGCGAAAAAAGAGGCGCTTCGGAAGTATCTGAATATTTAAGAAAAAACGGCGCCGACGCTTCGAAAAAAAATTATTTTGGAAAAACGCCCGATGATTTTAAAAAAGAGCGTCATCTAAAAGCTGTTGAAACGCTTGGAAAGGCCATTAAAACAACCGATAATGATGAACTTATAAAAATTTCAAATTTAAGCGGAGAGGCGTTTCGCGAAATCTGCCATATTGCCTGCGGCTGCGACCACGATCCGGGGCCTTCAAGATATACGCCTTCGTTCATGGCGCTTCCGGATATTCAAAAAGCAGTATGGCTTAATATGTTCGATGCGGTCGAAGCCTATTTATACAACGAAAGCGCCGATGCAAAAAGAAACGAGCTCGGACGATCAATATTCGATCCGGCGGTAAAACTTAAACGAAAAAAAATAATCCATTATTTATTATCTGACGAATTTAACTTCGATATAAGCCCCGATTCGTTGTTTAAATTTAAAAATAACGGATGGCTTGATTTATTAGATGCGGCAATCTCCAGAAGCGCTAAAATCGACGCTCTGGAGAACGGCAAATCGATTTTTCATTATGTGGATTATAAAACTTTTATAAAGCTGGCCGTCGCGTTCAAAAATTACAAATTCAGTAATGATATGCAAAGCGGTCTGGCCTCAAAAATTTTATCTTCGACCGAACGGTTCACTACCGAAGAATGTTTAAGCATAATGAAAGTTTTATCCGAACGCGGATATGATTTTAATGTTCGTCCCCGGGAAGAACATTTGCCTGTTTTCTCGGCGGTTAAACACCGTGTGGATTGCAATAGCACTTCCGGAATCGAAATCGTAAAAACGTTAATCGCAAGCGGCGCCGATATAAAACTTAAAGAAAGATATAACGAAAATATAATGGAATTAGCCGCGGCCAGGTTGAACGCGGAGGTTGTCAATCTACTTATGAAGCATGGCGCGGAAATAAAAGGCACTAAGGCGATTTCAACTGCATTAAAAAGTTTTATCGACGATTTTATATACAACAGTAAATTAAGCGAAGCTCGAGCCGTAGAGCGTTTTGACGCTTTGATCAAAACCATGGAAGCTTTAAAAGCGAACGGCCTTGATGTCTGTGAAAAAGACGCGCCAAAAGATCATTACTTACCGATTGAAACGGTTTTTTGGTGGCGTGCTTCAAAGAACCATGGCCCGTTATCAAAAGAAAAAGCCGTAGAATATAAAAATATTCTAATAAACATGCTGGCCGGTGATGGAAAATGAAAACTAAAACATTTTATCTTTCGCTTATATTACAATTAGCTATTATCTTTGCTCTTGAGGCAGGCATAAATTTAAAATCAACGTCCGCCGAATCATTTTTAGATAAAATTAAAAAGGACATCTCCGGCCGAAAACTTGGCGGATTTGTAAAAAAGCCTCTTTTGATAGATGCCGGTGAAACCGTAAGCGTAAATATCGGCGATATTGCTCCTAAAACCGGGGCCGCAAGCTCAAATGCGATCGCCGCAGGGCTGAACGATTACGACAGCCTCAGAAACGCTTTAATCAATAATCAGACTGAAGAAGCGAGGCTTTTAATTAAAAAATACCCCGGCGTTAAAAAGAGCGGCACCGATACAAAAAGGCCGCTTTTACATGAATATCTGCAAGCGCGGGACGCCGATAAAGAAATAATTGAATTGCTGCTGGAAAGCGGGGCCGATATTAACGAAAAATGGCGCGGACTTTATCCTTTATTAATTGCGCTGACCTGCGGCCGGTTCGATATTGCGGAAACGCTTATTGAACGAGGCGCCGATACTGGTTTAAAAGACGCCGGTGAAAATTCGCTTATACATATAGTTATGAGAGATTGCGAAGATACGCGCGCCGTGGATTTTTTTAAAAAATATAAGTTCGACTTTAACGTTAAAAATAAATATGGCGAAACTCCTTTGTTTTTAATGATAATTAACAATAAAACGGCGGCGATGAAATATTTTATAGAAAATGGCGCCGATATTAAAACTTCCGTGAGAAGTAATTATACGATGCTCGACGCCGCGGTGTCCCATTGCCGCGAAACCGCCGCCATATATCTTGTAGAAAAAGGCGCGGATTTCAAGTTTAAAAATGAATACGGCATAACTCCGCTGCACAGAGCGGCGCAGGAGGGCATGACGGGGTTAATGGAGATTTTGCTTTCTAAAAACGCCGATTGCGACTCTGTTTCAAAAAATGGAAGTACGCCATTGTTTTTTGCCGTCGCCAGAGGTTCCCTTCAGGCTGTAAAATTGCTTATAAAGGCCGGCGCAAACATTAACGCCAGGGACTCTTCTAATACCACGCCCTTTATGAATGCGGTTTTTGCAAATAAATCCGAAATCGCCGATTTTTTCATGACAAATTACCCTGCTACGCTGTCGTCTTTGAATACAAACGAAAAAAACAGGCTGCTATTGGCTGCGGCTGAAAACGCAAATATAAAAATCATTGAAAAATTGATTAAAAACGGCGCCGATATTAACGCTTATGGAGCTTATGGCAATACGGCGCTTCATTTATCCGTAATCCGCAGCAATTTAGAAATTATCGATTTCTTAATAAAAGCGGGGGCGGACATTAACTGCCGCAACAGCGCCGGGCAAACGCCTCTTCATCTTGCCGCAGAAGCCGATAATGGCGAATTAATGGCCCTTCTAAAACAATACGGCGCAGCCTTTTTCTTGAGCGATAAAGCCGGTTTGACGCCCGATGCGATTATAGAAAAAAAACTCAGAAAACGGATCGCGAAATTTGAAGAAATAACTTCCTGTACGGGCGAAACGGTGTTTCTGGAAACCTATAATAAAATAAAACCCGGGCGGTCATTATGCTTTAATACTTATCCAAAACTTCATCAGGCCGCTATTTTAAAAAGCCCGGATATTCTGCGATGGCTTATTAAAAACTGCGCCGATTGCAACGAAAAAGACAAAAATAATAAAACCGCGATTGAAATCGCTATGGATAATTACGATTTTGAGTCCTTTGATGTTTTATTTTCAAACAGCGC
>MWBZ01000006.1 GCA_002069765.1 bacterium ADurb.Bin243 | reverse complement strand
GGTCAAGGTGAACGTGCGCATAATAACCGCCACGCACCGGGACCTCGTCACTGAAGTGGCGCAGAAAAGGTTCCGCGAAGACCTCTTTTTCAGAATAAACGTGGTTTCGCTTTCGCTTCCGCCGCTAAGGGAGAGGCGCGACGATATAGCACTTCTGGCGGGCTTTTTTATCGAAAAATTCTGCGGCAAGTTCAATAAGCCCATAAAGCGCATCGCGCCGGAAGTTATCGAAGCTTTCGCGGGGTATAACTGGCCGGGCAACGTGCGCGAGCTGCAGAACGTCATAGAAAGCGCCGTAGCCATAGAAGAAAACGAAACCATAACGTTTAAATCCCTTCCGTATCCAATATTAACCGACTCTAATATACATCTATACGGCCGCCGTAAATCCGATAAAAACGCAAGAACGGTTGTCGGCGAAGGCGAATTCCACGGCGGCGCGCGGGCGGGGCTCGACGATTTTTCGTTTTCGCCCGCATCGAGCGGCGCAGGCACGAATACTTCAGGCGCGGCCGGCACTTTTTCAAGCATCGCAGGCGTGGACGAAGCGGTCGGCGTTTTAATAGCAAACGGCCTCAGCTACGATGAAATAGAAAAAAAGATTATAGCCTGCGCTTTAAAAAAAGCTAAAGGCAAACAGCTCGCGGCGGCCAGGCTGCTTTCGATGGGGCGCGGCGAGATGCAGTATAAAGTCAAAAAATATAAGATCGACGCGTCGGCGTTATAACGGCCGCAAAAGGCCGCGGAGGAGCAATGGTCAAATCACGGGGACGCACCGCTTTGATGCATGCGGTAGAGGCTAAAGATTTAACTTCGGTGAGCACGCTTATCGCCCAGGGCGCAAACGTCAATCAAAAAGACGAGCTGGGAATGAGCGCGCTCATGCTTGCCGTAATGAATGGCGATTATGAAACCGCCGAGCTGCTGGTAAAAAACGGCGCCGACGTAAACGCTGCCAAGAAAAATTCGCATACCGTCCTTATATGCGCCGTGCTGAGCCAGAATTCAAAAATCATAGAGCTTTTGATCAAGGCCGGGGCCGAAATCAACGCCATAGACAACGATAAAATGAGCGCGCTCATGCACGCCGCCGCCAATTCCGACGGATACAACCTGAGCGTTTTAGCCGAAGCCGGCGCTTTTTTCGACCTCAAAGATAAAAACGGCAACTGCGCGCTGGTATATTCCATTTTAAATAAAAATTACGAAGTCACCAGAATGCTCGTTAACTGCGGCGCGGACGCGTCATCGGTAAACCGCGACATGAAAAGCGTACTTATGTTCGCGGCCGAATCGGGCGAGCGCGATATTTTCAATCTTATTCTCGACAGGGCGGCTAATATCAACCTGTGCGATTATTACGGCCAGAGCGCCGTTTTTTACGCCGTCAAAGCCAATTCCGAAGAGTTTTTGAAAAGCCTTATCGAGCGCGGCGCCGATTTGAATATTTGCGACCGCGACATGCAGACGCCGCTTATGCTCGCCGCGACCAGCGGAAGCGAAGCCATGGTAAAGCTTTTAACGGCCGCGGGCGCCAACGCCGACCTCAAAGACAAAAACGGCAACTGCGCGCTGGATTACGCCATTATCGTCGGCCATAACTCTGTCGTAAAAACGCTCATGGAAATAACTTCAGACGCGGTGATCAATTCCACCGCCTTTAACCTCGCCATAGCCAACGGCCACGCCGATATAGTCAAATGCCTTATCGAGCGCGGCGCCAACATTAATTCGCTGGATAAAAACATGATGACGCCTCTTCATTATGCGGCCGAAAAAGGATATATCGATATAATAAACCTCCTTATAGAAAAGGGCGCATCGGTTAACGCAGTTTCCGGCGAGGGAAAGACGCCGCTCATGATAGCCTGCGCCAATAACGATCCTGGAGTGGCGGGCCTTTTTATCAATAACGGCGCGTTCGTCAACGTGCGAGATAATTTCGGCTATACGCCGCTTATGACGGCGGCTTTTCACTGCCACGACACCATAGCCGAACTCCTTATAGAATTCGAAAATAAAAAAGGCGTCAAGAAAACCAGGACTAAAAACTTCGAAGAGGCGTTGATTATAGCCTGCGGCAGCGGTTCCGAAAGAACCGTTAAAGCCCTGCTGGCTAACGGCGCCGATTGCAATTTCAGCCATCATCAAAACGTCACGCCGCTTATCTGCGCGGCGCGTTCGGGCCGCGCATCGGTCGTGAAGCTTCTTATAGATTCCGGCGCCGCCATAGACCGTTTTGACGCATCCGGGCGCTGCGCGCTTCACTACGCGGCCATGAACGCCTCGTGCGAAACTTTCGAAACGCTCATGAGCGCGGGCGCGGATATTTCGTTAAAGGATAATAAGGGCGAAACTCCGCTGGACATAATTAAAAGCGAGGGCAATACCGAACTTCTACAAATTATAGATAAATACTTTAAGTAAAGGAGCGATTTATGCTTAAAAAAAACGGTTCGTTTTCAACGGCCATTTCAACGGCTATAATTTTATTTACGGTTGCGGCATTCATAATAGCGGCGTTTCCCGTGCTCGCCGCCGAAGGCGGCGACTCCGTAAAAAACACCTGTGAAAAACGCATGGCTAACGCTAATTTAAAAAGGGCCATCCTGGGGCTTCTCGTTTATTTCGACGACACGCAGGTCAGAAACCGTCCCGGCACCAAAAGCTCGGTATTCGACGCGAGCGACGCCGGCGAAGGCTGCGACGGCAAAGTGGAACTCAACGTCCCGCTTTTCAATAAAGCGCTCAACCTGCCCGCGCTTCCGCCCGTTAAAGTGCGTAATGTGGAGGGCGAATGGTGGAGCACTGTGCACTTTCTCCCCAAAAAGCTCGGGTTCAAAGGCAAATCCATGATTGCGATCCCCGACTCCAATTTATTCGTGCCGGCTTTCGTCGTATATCCGCTCTTCCTTTTCCGCGAAGATATAGCCGCGCCGGGGCGCCATATAGCCAGAATGCTCAAGCAGGCGTGGAATATTAACGAAAAATATAAAAGGGGCGACGCTTATAATTTCTGGCTCAAGCCGTCCGCGAACGTAGTTTATACCGCGCCGTACAACATTCCCATAGATAAAGCGGTAACCCCGCTGGCTAAAGCTTACATTAACCCGAAGCTGGCTTTTTTCTGGAAAGTATTCGCCAGAGGGCTCAACGTGCCTTCCACCGAATGGGTTATACGCTGCCTGGACCCGAAGGAAAATCCGTCCGGCTCTTCCGCGCTTTTTAACATTCCCAACGATTCGGACGACAGCTCCACGGCGCTTTCGCTTCAATATATACGCCGCCAGCTCATGGGCGCCTATCCCGACGACGCCTTCTTTTCTGCGCCCGGCAATTTCACGGTGGACGGCGGCGTTATGGACGTCATATTCAAATACCGCGACCTGGGGCGCGACCCTAAATTCGAAGACGGCCGCGACAACTGGAAAGGCGTTGACACGGGCGCGTTTTTAACGTGGCTGCGCGACGAGAAGGAGCCTACTTTCAGCGAACCCGAGCGCGGCATAATCCCTCTGGGCAAAAATAACGTAGATATCGTCGTAAACTCCAACGTGCTTTTAATGCTGGGCCTCGCCGGCGATAAGAAGGCCCCGGGCTACGGCGAAACCGTTAATTTACTCACGAAGGCCGTCTTCCAAAAAGTATGGCCGGCCGCCGGGCTTTATTATCCGCAGAACATGATTTTCCCATACACCGTCACGCGCGCTTACCGCGACGGCGGAAACGAAGCGCTGAGGCCCGCCATGAAAAAACTGGTGCGCGACCTTATAGACGAGCAGAAGATGTATTCCAAAACCGAAAATTCAAAACTCGGCGCCTTTCCGGGCGGCGAGGATAAAACCGATTATCTTTCCACGGCGCTCGGCCTGATATCGCTTCTTAATATCGGCTCCGACGTGGCTTATGAAGAAGGCCTTCTGGACGACTATAATTTTGCCGTCGAATCCGCCGTAGCTTATCTTTTACGGACCGCTAAAAAATATAAAGTCAAAAACGCCGAAACTTTCTGCGCCGGCGAAAAAGACGACGACCTGTACGGCGTGCGCTGGGACTCCGGCCTGTTCTTCTCGGCGTCGTTCTGGGACCTCGCGCACTGGCGCAGCGAACCGTTCGCCCACGCCATGATACTCGAAGGGCTCACCAAATACCTGCTCGCCTACGATAAGGGCGGCTCGACTATAACCGCCGGCCGAAAGCTGCATATTAAACAATACCCTCAAAAGACCGGCGACATAGATAATTTCTTGATCGAAGTTAAATAACGATTTCTTTATTAAGTGAATGCGATCTGTCTCGGCCGCTCGCATTCGCTTAAAACCTCTTCTAACCCTCAAATCGCCCGATGCTTTATTTTAACGCTCAGCCGACTTTCAGGCCGCAGCTTCAAATAAGCCGGGCTTTTTTCTTATACCGATATTTTTCTGTTCTATTTAGACTTTCTTTTTAATTTTATTGGTTTCTTCTTACTATTTTTGCATATTAATTTATTTGTATATATGGCGGTTAGATTAATTATCCAAAAGGTTTATTTTCATTAACTTCAAGTGAATTTTAGCGATAAAATTCCTTGACTTTTTTCTCTTAATATCTTAAACTGTCTGTATTGTAAAACACGCCATACTGGCAGAATATTCCAGCCGGTTAGACGAATTTTCACGGATCTTGTTTGTCGCTGTTTATTCAGGCGGTTTAAGTAAATATTCTAAAATTAAAATATTGAGGTATTCATGTCACTTCCACAGATCGGTCAATTAGTTCAAGTTCGCAATATGACTTTCATAGTCAACGATGTCGCCGCCGCCGGCAGTGATATGAGTCCGGCATGCACCAAAGTGACTCTCGAGTGCGTCGATAACGACAGGCTCGGTCATATCATGGAAGTTATCTGGGAGCGCGAAAACGACCAGACACTGCACATATATAGCGACGAAACATTTCCGGACGTAAACGATCCGTTCGATCATCCGGACAGGGTTGACGCTCTGGAACTCGCAATTTTATGGTCGTCGCCGTCTGTTTTAGGCGGTCCGAAATTAATGTCGCCGTTCATGGGCGCGATCCAGATCGAAGATTATCAGCTGGAGCCAGTTTCAAGAGCGCTAATGCTGCCTCGCGTAAATTTACTGATCGCCGACGACGTCGGGCTCGGCAAAACCATTGAAGCCGGCCTTATTGTGAACGAACTCCTGGCGCGCGGCCGCATTAAAAAAATACTGATCGTCGCCCCCGCCTCTCTTACAATTCAGTGGCAGTCAGAAATGGAAGAAAAATTCCAACTTGAATTTAAAATTATCGATAGGGACTATCTGCTTAATTTACGCCGCGAATACGGCCTCAACGCCAATCCGTTCACTTCGTTTCCACGGCTTATAATTTCGATCGATTATTTTAAACGAGAGCAGGTCAAAAACTTATTCGCGCAGTCTGACCCTGGCAATAACGCGCTTAAAAGCTGGGATTTATTAATTCTCGACGAAGCGCATAACGCCGCTCCGGCCGGGCGTCAGAATTACGTAAAAGACTCCGACAGAACAAAGTTATTACAGGCCATAACGCCGCACTTCGAGCATAAATTATTTTTAACGGCCACGCCGCATAATGGTTTCACATATAGTTTCACGGCGCTTCTCGAATTGCTCGACCCGCTGCGCTTCAACCGCGGCCCCGAAGTTGACCAGAAGCAACGCGATCTTGTAATGATCCGCCGCCTTAAAGAAAATATAATGAATAAAAACTTTGCCGTAAGGTCGATAGTGGCCATAACTATTGAAAATAATGATACGGACGCTAAATTATTCGACCTTCTTAACAGTTACATCAAAGCGCGCCTCGAAACCAGCAACACCACGCAGATTTCATTCGCGATGACGATGCTTAAAAAGCGTCTGCTGTCATCGCCGCTCGCCTTTTACCGCTCGATAATCTGGCATAATTACGCAATAGGCGAGATCGACGAAAGCAACGTTGCCGATGAAAAATTGCTGCTTAAAATAACGCAGGCGGCCATTGAAACATTTTCGGACGATAACGAAAAAGACGAATTAGAAGAAAATGCCGTAAAAGAAGTAACGCGCGTTATGAAGCGGCTGAACGAAAAAGAAAAAACACTGCTTTCTGAAATAACGAGGATTTCATCCGACTCATATCAAAAGCATGACCAGAAGGCATTAAAACTTCTTGAATACATCAAAAATAAATTATTTTCCGGCGGCGGCTGGAATAACGAACGGCTAATCATTTTTACCGAATATAAGGATTCGATGGAATATCTGAAAACCATTCTGGATAAAATTGACGATGGCGGCAGGATATTAACTCTATCGGGCGGCACGGATAACGCTAAACGCGAAGAAGTTAAATATGAATTTCAGACCGACCCTGAAAAAAGCCGTGTCAGAATATTGATCGCGACCGACGCGGCGAGCGAAGGTCTTAACCTCCAGCATTTCTGCCGCTACCTGATTCATTATGAAATCCCGTGGAACCCAAATAAAATGGAACAGCGAAACGGCCGCATCGACAGGCACGGCCAGAAATCGCCGGAAGTATTCATAAATCATTTCATTTACGCCAATAACGAAGATTCATTATTTTTACAGGTCATAATCGATAAAGTGAGGACCATGCGCGAAGATATGGGCGCAATAAGCGATATCATCGAAAAAAATATCGAAAAAGTAATGCTCGGCAAATCCCGCACGCTCGATTTCAACGACAACCGCCGCGATATAATAAAAAGAGACATCAAACGCGATATCGCGGCTAAATATGAATATAGCGGCCTTATCGAGTCATTTGAAGAATCGAAAAAAAGCATGAAAATCAATCTTGCAAACATCAAAAAGATCGTCGATAACGCCTTGAAAATATCCGGAGTTAAGGGCATCGAACCGGTTCTCGACGAAGGTCTTAAAAATATGTGCGGCCTGATTAAAGAAGTGCCGCTTTCATGGCAGAGCGTTAAAAAGCATTTGAAGGATAAAAACGGCAATTTATTAAAACTGATTTTTGAGCCAAATAAATATCTCGAACGCGAGGACACCGCGATCATGCATCTCGCGCATCCGCTCATTAAATTTTCAATCAGCGAATTCAGAAAGCAGCTTTTCAGCTTCAACAGCCAGATGTCGCGCTTAACTTATAAAATAGTTGACGGGCTCGATAAAGTGTCTATTAAAGCAAGCGCGCGATATTTGGTAGTAGGCGCGCTCGGCCATCTTTTACACGAAGAAGTAATCAGCGTATATGGAAATCCCGGCGAGACCGGCGGGTTCAAGCACAACAAATCGCTTGAAGCCGAACTTGAAAATAAGGAATTCTCATATACCGAAATAAGCACGGAACTTGCCGGTAAAATAAGAATTTTAATCGAAAAAAACAAGAAAAATATCAACGCGGAAATAGGCGCTAAAATTAGCGACAGGCACGAAAAAATCGAAAGAACGCTCGCTAAAAAAGCAGAAAAAGACGCCGAAACGGTAGAAAAATTGATCAATGAAAGAATCAATGAAATCAAAAAACGCCTCGATGACTTTATGAATAAAACCGGCGAGGAATACAGGCAATTACCGCTTTTTACCGAAGAAGAGGCCCAGCAGTTCCGCGAAAATATGAAATGGCTCGACTACAGGCTCGCGGAGCTCAAAACGAGGCTCATCAAAGAGCCCGAAGAAATAACGAGGCATTATCAAATCAAGGATGAAAAATCGTTTTTTCTGTCGATAACGGTTTACATTCCGGCAAAATTGGCGGGTGAGGCGCGTGGCTAAAAAAATTGAAAATAAAAACGTACATACCGACTGGCTGGCGCTTGTCGAGTTAGGCGGGCTTATAATATCCGAACCCGTTCTTCTGGAGCGGTTTCCAGGCGGCTTTAAAGTATCGCCCGAAAAAGTAAAATTTATAAAAAATTATTACCAGAAATTCGAACTATCCGATGACGACGGCGCATCGGTAATTTTCAATGATTTCATTTTCGAGCGCTTACTCGGTTACGAACTTTACAAAACAAATAACATTCCCGACTATTGCGCCTGCTATCTTCCTGAATATGTACAGGATTTAAAGCCTCACCGCGTGGCTGAAAGCGGCAATGAACGGCTTTTGATTTATATTTCAAAGAAGGGCCAGAACCTAAAACGCAACGAAAGTATCGAAGGCAAATGGAAAGCCTCGCCGCTCGCTAAAATGCAAAGGCTCCTTAACGAAACCAAAAATCATTTCGGCATGGTGTCAAACGGCGAAGAATTCATATTGGTCTATCGTCCTGACGAAGGCGGTATCTGCACGCTCGGATTCAACGCGCGGTTCATGCTCGACGAGCCTGCTGTCCTGGCGGCGTTTCTCGGCATACTCGATAAAGAATGTCTTTCAATTTTATTAAAACTCGCTCGCGAATCTTATCAAAAACAAATCGAAGTTACCGATACTCTCGGCGAGCAGGTAAGAAACAGCGTCGATAAATTCATAAGGATATTCGACCGCTGCGACCGGGAGAGCAAATATTCGCTGCTGTCCGAATTCAAGCCCGAAAAAGTATATGAAATGTCGATATCGGCGGTAATGAAGCTGATATTTCTGCTATACGCCGAAGAGCACGGACTTTTACCTTACGGCGACATGCTTTACGATAACTCATACAGCGTCCATACGCTCGTAAAAGAGCTCGAACACGAAAAATTCGAAAATTTGAAAATGTTCGAAAGCAATACTTCTGCATGGCAGAGGATTCTGGCGCTATTCAACCTGATTTATTACGGCTCCGAACATAACGATCTCAAAAGTCCTGAGTATTCAGGCGAGTTGTTCGATCCCGAAAAGTTTCCGCCGCTCTACTCAAACAAATTCAATCCTACTAATTTTGAAATTTACAATTGCCTGAAGCTTTTAACGCACACAACGGCAAAGGTCGGAGATGAAACCATAAGCCAGGCGTTTTCGTATAAAACTCTCGGAGTCGAGCATATCGGCTATATCTATGAGGGCTTGCTCGATTATACCGTAAAGCGCGCGAAAGATAAAACGCTGGTCAAGTTAATACCGAAAAGCAATGAAACCGTTGTAAATTTAGATAAACTGATAAATTTAACGGACGACGCATTAATCGAATTCATAGTTGAAACCAGCGCCAAAAAGATAACGGCGGCGCGCGCCAAAAAACTTCTCGACGAATATTCGAATTATGCCGAAACCCTTAAGCAACGCCACGACATACCGGACGATATCAAGGAAATAATTTATAAATACGCGCCGGTAATTCAGCTCGATAAGATAATACTTCCAAATTCGCTTTATCTTACCGTGTCCGATAAGCGTCGCGCGACGGGAGCGCATTACACTCCGCAGGCTTTAACTGAAAAAATAGTTCGCACGACGCTCGATCCTTTAGTTTATGTTCTGGAAAAAGACGAAAAGGGCAATGAACTTATCGGAAAAATTGCCGAGCCAAAAGTATTACGAACGCCGAACGAATTATTGAATTTAAAAATATGCGATCCGGCGATGGGCAGCGGCGCGTTTTTAGTACAGGCGATACGATACATGTCCGATAAATTAGTCGAAACCTGGCATAAAATATCGGAAAATACCAATGACCCCATAACGATACCTTTCGGCGCAAAAAGCACGGGAAATCCTGAAGAACGTCTGCTGCCCGCCGAATACAACGAGCAGTATAAATACGCGAAACGCTATGTGGCTATGGAATGTATTTACGGCGTCGATATAAACCCGCTTGCCGTGGAGATCGCGAAACTTTCGATCTGGCTCGAAACGCTGGCGAAGGACCTGCCATTCACTTTTATCGACCATAAATTATTATGCGGCGATTCGCTGCTTGGAATAACCAATATAGATGATTTAGAAAAAGTGACGCAGATCGGAATTTATGATCTGTTCAGCAGTTGCGACGCTAAAAAAATAGGCCATGCCATCGATGCCCGGCTCGAAATTGAAACCATGCCTGACTTTTCGGTAAAGGATCGCAAGATTAAAGTCGAAAAGTTAAAACGGTCGAACGAAGAACTAAAAGACGTGAAATCGCATCTTACAAAGCTTTTCAAAGATCACGCACTCGATAAGATTTACTCGAAAAGTAAAGTTAAGTTAAACGGCGATCCGATCGAGTTCGACAATTCATTTCACTGGCTTTTGAATTTTTCAGAAGTCTTCGTTTCGGTTGATAAGCAAAAAGCTGGCTTTGACGCTATTATAGGCAATCCGCCGTTTCTTGGCGGCCAAAAATTAACGGGATTTTTCGGCGAAGAATACCGCGAATATCTGGTTGAAATGCTGGCTAATCAAATGCGCGGCTCGGCCGATCTTGTTGCATATTTCTTTTTAAGGGCGGTTAATTTACTTAAAAATAGCGGCAATTTCGGGCTTCTTGCGACAAACACAATCGCTCAGGGCGATACTCGCGAAACCGGGCTTTCTCAAGTTGTTAAAAACTCCAAAATATTCGCGGCTTTTCCGGACGAGCCCTGGGAAGGCAACGCCACGGTCACGACAAGCCGCGTTCATATCTGCAAAACCGATAAATGGTTTGGACCAAAAATATTGTGGGAAAATTCAGTGGAAATGATATCGCCATTTTTAAGCGCTGAAGACGACAGAAAACCTTTTGTACTGAAAGCAAATGAAAACAGATCGTTTCAAGGTTCAATTGTTCTTGGACTTGGATTCACATTATCTGAAGAAGAGGCGATTGAGTTCATAAAGAAAGATCCGAAAAATAAAGATGTTTTATATCCATATTTCAATGGACAGGATTTAAATAGCTCACCAACACAAAGTCCGAGTCGCTGGATAATAAATTTCTGGGATTGGCCGATTGAGAGAGCCAGAAAATATGAGGATTTATTTAGAATAGTTGAAGAAAAGGTTAAGCCGGAGAGAGATAATTATAAGCCTATAAATAATTGGAATATAATGGTTAAAAAAAATTGGTGGCAGTTTGGATCATGTAGAGTTAATTTATACCATTTTATTGGTCGTCACGAGTTTTTTGAAAAACATCCTAATGGCTATGAATATCCAAATGATCCGATAAAAAATGTTATTGTTATTTCTCGAGTTACTAAGCATTTATCATATTTGATAGTCAATAATGATTCTATATGGACAGCCAACACTGCAATATATATAATAGCAAAGCACTATTATTTTTCATTTTTTCAGTCAACAATAAATGAGTGTTGGTCAAGAAAATATTCTTCAACTTTGGAATCGAGGTTATCATATTCCCCATCAGACTGCTTCGAAACATTTCCATTTCCGAATATACTTCCCGCCGCTCCTGAAAAGGTTGACGAAAACAATTTGATAGTTAAGAAACTCGATGCGCTTGGCGAGGAATATCACACTCTCCGAAAAAACATGATGCTGAATTTCAATATTGGCTTGACTAATTTATACAACGCATTTCATAGTCCAGAAGAAAAACGCGATGAATTCGAAAAGTTGCGGTCACTTCATAAAGAAATCGACGAAACCGTTCTTGAAGCCTATGGCTGGACTGATATTAAACTATTGCACGATTTCATCGAGGTTCCATATCTTCCCGCAAATGATCGTCTGCGTTATACAATATGCGAAAAAGCACGGCTTGAACTCTTGCGCCGCCTGCTCAAACTTAATTTTGAGAGGCACAATGAAGAGGTAAAAGAATTAGGACTCGAACCTACTTCCGACAAAAAAGTTAAAAAAGCAACTACGAAAAAAGCAAGTTCTCATTCGAAAACGCCCAAAAATGGACCAGTGCCGGAAGGTCAGGGGGAGTTGTTTTAAAACACTAATTTTGTTATATTAAATATAGGAGAATTATTTATGATCAGAAAATTAAGCCTCTCTAACTTTAAGTCATGGAGTTCTATCGAAAATAAAAAGTTTGAAAAATTAACAGGACTATTTGGAACAAACAGTTCTGGTAAAACGAGTTTGATTCAGTTTTTATTACTTCTTAAACAGACTATTGCGTCGTCCGATAGAACTCAGGTTTTAAATTTTGGGACGGATAAAGATCCTGTTGCGTTGGGCTCATATAGAGATGTCATTCATAACCATCTTCAAGAACAAGAACTTTCGTTTGAACTTTCATTTGATTTGAATGAAAGTATAGACATTAAAGATACTGAAGAAAAAAGTAAAGTTTTATTTTCAGCTAACAAACTTAATTTTGGTTGCAATATATTTGAAGCTAAATCTAAAAGACTATGTCTTAACTCATTATTTTATTCATTTTCTGACAACAAATTCACCATGAAGAAAAATAAAGAAAAAAATACATACACTATTACTTCACAACCAACTAGTGATAAAAAACAATTCAAATTTACTCGAACTCGCGGAAGAATTTGGGAATTACCAGCACCAATAAAATTTTATGGTTTTCCTGATCAAGTTAGAACATACTATCAAAATGCAGGTTTTTTATTTGATCTTCAATTAGAATTGGAAAAGCAATTTTCAAATATTTATTATCTCGGACCGTTAAGAGAATATCCCAAACGTCAATATAATTGGGTTGGTATGCAACCCTCGGATATGGGACAGCGTGGAGAGAGAGTAATTGAGGCTTTATTAGCTTCGAGATTAAATAATTTAAAAATATCAAGAGGGCATGGTAGAAAATCTTATTCTCTTGAACAATATGTTGCATACTGGCTTCAAAAATTAGGCTTAATAGATTCATTCAGAATTGAAGAGGTTGGAAATGGCTCTAACATATACAATGTCTTAGTGAAAAAAAATAAGAATAGTTCTGAAGTTTTAATTACCGATGTCGGATTTGGTGTCTCCCAAATATTACCAGTAATAACATTGTGTTATTATGTTCCAGAAGGCTCGACATTGTTAATTGAACAACCTGAAATACATCTTCACCCAAGCGTTCAGGCAGGACTTGCAGATGTTTTTATTGATGCTATTCAAAAGAAAAATATTCAGATAGTACTTGAAAGTCATAGTGAACATTTATTAAGAAGACTTCAAAGACGTGTTGCAGAAGAAAAAGTTAACAATGATTTTGTCAAACTATATTTTTGTAGTAATGATACAACACAATCAAAACTGACTAATTTAGAAATGGATTTATTTGGAAATATTATAAATTGGCCGGATAATTTTTTTGGTGATGAAATTGGTGAAATGACAGCTATGAATGAGGCAATTATTGAACGGAAGATGAAAAAATGAGTAATTATGTTGTTGACACAAATATATTAGCTGCTGCTAATGGTAAAGCAACACACCTTTCTGAAAGTGATTTTATGAAATGTTGCCAATTTTTGAAAACTTTTTTTGAAAAAAAGCAAAATCATATATCAATAGATTCAATAGGTTTAATATTTCGCGAGTATTTGAATAACGCAAGTCTTGCGGGCCGGCCAGGAATTGGAGATTCTTTTCTAAAATGGCTTTTTTCCAATCGAGCAAACACTAGTATTTGTGAATCAGTCTGTATTAATCCAGTTAGTGATTCTGAATATGATTTTAGAGAGTTTCCAAATGATATTGACCTAGTCGGTTTTGATAAATCGGATAAAAAATTTGTCGCGGTGGCAATTGCTAGTAAAAAATCTCCCGAAATATGTAACGCTTGTGATAGTGACTGGAACGATTATGCAGAAGCATTAAAAAAACACGGCGTGAAAATTTTAAATATTATATGAAACTAAAAAAAATTATGACTACTTAAATTGTTTTGAAAAAGTTTATGAAACATCAATACGCACAATGATTTTGATTAAAATGTTAGGATTTTTCGTGTTTAAAAGTTTTTCAACCCGTTTCGCTTGCGAACATTGAATTTATAATGTTTTTTTTCGAGCCGAATAAGGAGTCATAAAAAATTTAATAATGGATAATAGTATTAGTGATTTTATGAAGATAATGACCGAACAACAAATATCAATATATAATGGATTGCAGAAAATTGGACCCGAAATTGCTGCATTTTATATCGATGGATTAAAGATTATAAATGATAACACCTTACAAACAAAGGCATATTTGCTTGGACATTTAATGCGAGAAATTGATTGTGGATTAAGAGATGTGTTTTGCGGAAAAAATATTATTGAAAAAGTTAAAAAAGATAATGCTATTAAAGAAAAGCATAAATATGTAATAGCGTTAGCGTTAGACCAACCTGAAATTAATCTTTTGGTTAAAGAATGGTACAAAGTTTCAAAAGAATTTCATAAATTGGCTCATCGTCATGGAGTGACAAAAAATCCAAAAGATAAAAATATATGTGATATGGTTTGGCAAAAATATGAAAAAATATTAATTGCTTTGATTGGCAACTATTATAATATGATGAATAGGCTCGATAAAATATTAAATCAAGAAGAGCCGCACAAAGAGCTGCTGGATTTTTTACCTAATCTTTTACGTGAAAAATCATATTCACAATATTTTTTCACAAATTTAAAATCAATTAAATGGTTTGATCCTTTAATTGATTCGGGATTTTTTAATCCCGAAAATAGCCCCGAACCTTATTTTGATGAAGAAAATCAATCTTTTCGTTTTTTTTATTGGGACGCTTTGTTTTATCTTGAAAATGTTGCCAAAATAAATTCTGAAACAATTACCACTAAAATATTAAGAATAATTGATTCTATTATTACTTATAAAAATTCAGAAAATAAAAGAAATGAAAATTATCTTACTGACTGGATGATTATAAAAATTATCGAGTTATTGCCGATTGAAAAAATCAATCTTTACCATATCGATTTTTTTTATGTTGCATTGAATGGAAGATTTGATCCTTCTATAGCAGCAATTGAAATATGTAAAAGTATAATTCCTAAATTTATTAAAAGTGATGATAAATCAAAAGCATTAAAATTATTTGAAATAATTTTTGATTATAAAATTATTAAAAACAATGAATTGGATTCATTAATCGGAAATTATAGATTGGGTGAAATTATTGAGAATAAATTTGAAGTAATTTTTGATCTTTTAGGTTATGATATAATAGAAATTATTTTGAATAAAATTCAAGCGCTTATCGCGATTGATGAAAGATTTTTTTCCGATAATTCTATTGAATTTTACGCAGATGACCAGCGGGAAGAATTGCATTACAAACATGAAGATTATGATGTTTTAATAATTGAAATATTAAAAAAATGTATCTTGTCTTCTAAACCTGATAAAATTATCGGATTAATCGATAAAATGCTTTGCGATGAAAACGCTATATTCAAAAGAACTGCATTATTCGCAATTGATTACCATTATGATTATTTTAAAGAGATTTTCTGGAAATGGCTAAGTGAATATGGAAAAAATATTGAATATTCCTTGAAAGATGAGTTATATAACCTATTTAAAAATAATTGTTTGAAATTTACAGAAAATGAAATTGATAGTTTTAGCGATTGGGTTGAAAAACACTCATATTATATTAATCCTGAGCATAAATATAGTGATGATGAGCAAAGTAAAATTTTAGCGTTTTATAAGAAAGAATGGTTAACAGCTCTTAAAGAATCGAAAAATGAAAAAATAATAAATTCCTATTCTCATTATAATAAAATAAATCCTTCGGAAGTTACATATTCCGGTAAAACCATCAGAACTTTCACCTGGACGGGCGGTGGAGCAAGTCCTATTATGCCGGAAATGATAGCAATGATGGATAACAAACAAATATGCGATTATTTAAATCAAGTAAAATTACCCAAAATTTCACATTGGCCGGACAAGCCTTCTAAAGAAGGACTTTCAGACGCTCTAAGAGATTCGGTTGCCGAAAACATCAATAAAATTATATCAAACTATAAACCTTTTTTGAGTATTAAAAGTGTATATCTCAATTCTATTCTGGTAGGAATCAGAGAAGGATTAAAAAAGAATGTTCGTGCTAATTGCGTTCAAATTATTGAATTTATAAAAAATATAATAAATTCAAATGAAATTTTCGGAAATTCATTTAAAGAAAATGAACATGAATATTCATTGAATTACACAATTGAAAGAATTACTGATATATTTAAAGAATTACTAAATAAGAAACTATTGATCGAACGAAATTTATGTATTGAAATTGTTGAATTACTTATTTTATTATACGATAAAATCGACCTTAAATATGAAAATTATTCGGAAAATCCTGATCTTGCTTTTAATACAGCAGATGGACGACTTATAAATACAATTTTTGAATATTTAAGATTTGAACATTTGAATTTTAATAGTTCTGAATTATGGAAATTAAAAATTAAAAATTTTATAAATGAAAAATTGCTTGTTCAAAATATATCAAAAACATTATTTTTAATTGGAAATGATCTGGTTTTATTTTACAAAATAGATTTTGATTGGCTAAATAAACTTCGAGATTCTTTATTGAATTCTTCCGACAACGCTCATTGGCATTGTTTTTTTGAGGGTTTTTTATTCGGAGAGAAACCGCATAAAGAATTATATTTCTTTCTGAAAAAAGATTATCTAAAGGCGATTCCCTTGTTTATAGAAAAATCTCATGTCAAGCGTTTGACTCAGCATATCTGCTTATATTTTATAAATAACATTGACAGCCTTCTTGATAGTTATAGTTTGACTTCTAACTTAATTAACAATAATAACCCTGATCAAATTTTTGAAGTTATCCATTACATAAGCAACATTTCAAAAAGAAGCAATCTCGCAAATATTATCAAGCCATTATGGTCAAAATTGTTGACACTCATTAATTCTATTCCTTCTTCTGAATTATTTAAAACAATGCATTCATATTTATGTCTCTGGGTAAGTCTTCTTGATGAGTTGGATGATGAGGCATATAATTTGATTATCGAATCTGTAAAATATCTTAAAGTTGGTTTTAATAAGCACCGTTTAGTAGATATTTTGTATACTCATATCGAAAAAACACCAGCCAAAGTTGGACAAATTTTGCTGGAATCTGTTAAAATTGATTCTGCTCCTTCCTATTCTGAAAATGAAGAAAAAATTGTGATTAAATTATTTGAATGTGGCGAAACTGAAATCGCTTCTGAAATTTGCAATTTATATGGTGAAAACAATTATCATTTTTTGAAAAAGATATATGAGTCTTATTGTTTATGGAAAGTCATACCAAGCGCTAAAACAACGAACCAATAATAAAATTAAAGGTACAAGAGGTCGGTCATGACAAACGAAGACCTTAAATTAATCCTCGCCGGGGGCGAAGATCATAAAATTGAATTCAAGGTCAACTTCGATAAGAGCATCGTCGAAGAAGCCGTCGCATTCGCAAATGCGGCCGGCGGTATGATATTAGTCGGCATCGACGATAAAGGTAAAATTGTCGGGACCGATGTGTCTAACTCCGCGAAGTCGCGCTATCAAGATTTATTGCGTACTATTATGCCTGAACTTGTTTGCCGGATCGAGACTTTTGAAAATATTATCGTTATCGATGTCGCTGAAGGCCGGGAAAAGCCATACGGCTGTTCGCGAGGTTTTTATCTCCGCGTCGGCCCTAATTCGCAAAAACTCAACCGTAACGAGATTATCTCGTTTATTCAATCGGAAGGCCGTATCCGCTTTGACGAGCTTATCAAAACTGACGCTTCTTATCCTGAAAATTTCAACCCTAAGGCCTATGTTAAGTTCCTCGACCTGTCTCATATCAGCGCCGACGCTTTTAATAAGGACGCCATTCTTCAGAATTTAGGCTGCCTTTCAAAAGGTGACGACGATAAAAAGTTCACCAATGCTGGTATATTGTTTTTCGCTGATAATCCCGCCGATTACATCCCGCACTCGACGGTCGTATGCGCACTGTATAAAGGTATCGAAAAAGTAACGATAATCGACCGTAAGGAATTTGCCGGCGACATCATAACCAATATAGAAGATGTTGTCGTCTTTCTGAAACAACACCTTAATTTAAGTTATCAAATAACCGGCCTGAGACGGGTTGAATTGCTCGAAATTCCCGAAGTGGCGCTCCGTGAAGCGGTTGTAAACGCAGTATGCCACAGGGATTATTTTGAAAAGGGCGCCCGCGTCATGGTCGAACTGTTCGACGACCGCCTTGAAATCAGTAACCCTGGAAGCATTCCCAGATGCCTCGGTTTGAAAGAGTTTGGCAAAAGAAGCGTTACCCGTAATTCGTTTATCGCTTCGATACTTCACCACGCTAACTATATCGAAAGGATGGGGACCGGCATCGGCAGGATGAGAAACGCCATGAAAGACGCCGGGTTGCCAGATCCCGAATTCGAGTTTGGCGGTTTCTTTACTATAATTTTACGGCGGCCGCGGCCGGACGAGGTCGGTATAAAGGCCGGTATAAGCGACGGTATAAAGGTCGGTATAAATGAAACGCAGAAGAAGATCATAGAATTGATTGAAAACGAGCCGCGAATAACCGCGGCAAGACTCGCCGAGACGATCGGCATTTCGCGGCGGAATACGGAAGCGTATATCGCCGATTTAAAGCAAAAAGGCGTATTGACAAGGGAAGGCGCCAACCGGTCAGGCTTGTGGAAAGTTAATCTTAAAAATGTGAAGGTCGGTATAAGCGACGGTACAAAGGTCGGTATAAGCGACGGTACAAAGGTCGGTATAAGCGACGGTATAAAGGTCGGTATAAACGAAACGCAGAAGAAAATACTCGAAATCATCGAGAGCGAGCCGCGTGCGACCGCATCTGAAATTGCCGAGCAAATAGGTATTTCGACCCGGAAAACCGAGGCTAATATCGCAGCGCTTAGAGATAAAGGCGTTCTTATTCGCGAAGGCTCGAAAAAGACAGGCGAATGGCGAATCGATTTGGATAAAATTAAGCGATTATAGGAGCAGGCATGAGTTTAAATCCAGTTAAATTCGGTAAAGACGTAATAGATCAGTTCGGAAGATACCTGAGAAACAGCTACCCTATCGCCTACGAATCAATCGCCGAGCAGTTCAATGAAAAGATGGCTTTTACCAGCGACAGCCTTATCGCTAAAGGGCCGTATATTTATCTTAATAAGCCATTCGTCGAAGGCGCCGAACTTGACACACTGATCAAAGAATTGGGCCTTCATAAGGCGCTCGACGCCATATTCAAGTTCCCGATTATGTGGCTTGTAGCCGTGCAAAAGAGAATTTGTATATCCACCTTCCGTCTGGATTTGATAAATCACTTATTACAAGTGCTTTCAAAAACACAAGTGCGTATGAAATATCACAATAGAAACTTAGGAGGTCATTTTGATGTTCGGTGTAGTTAATTTAGGCCAGACGAATTTTTTATCTTTCACAGTTAAATTGGTGTGGGAGCCATTATAAGTTTGAATAAAATTAAATTAGGTAAAGCCGTGATAAACAATTCATATTTTTTATTGAAATTATCGAGGTGAAACATGACTAAAAATTTAAAAATTAAGAACAAAAATATAGTTGACCTATTGGCCGAATTAGAAACGCATCTTAAACGAATTTATAAAAATAAGATCAGTAAAATTATTCTCTTCGGATCGTACGCAAAGGGCAATTATGAACCTGATTCAGATATCGATGTGATGGTGCTTCTTAAAAAGAACGATTTTGAAAGATACAGCGACGAACTGGCCATGATAGCGGTTGATCTAACGGCTAAATATTCGATATTGCCTTCTATTATGGTCGAATGCGAAAAGGAATTTATTAAGAATATCGACATCCAGTCGCTTTATAAAAATATTGAAAATGAAGGAATTGAGTTGTATGCAGCATAACTCTGAAAGCGCCCTGTCGAAGTATCGCCTTGAACTGGCGAAAGAAGAATTGGAAATCGCCGAAATGCTTTTGGGGGCAAAAAAGTATCTGAAGGCGCTTAACAGTTCGTATTACGCGATTTTTCACGCTACGCGAGCGTTGCTTGCGCTTGACACGTTCGATTCAAAGAAGCATTCCGGAATAATTTCATTTTTCATCAGAAATTATATAAAGACGGGCAAACTGCCGGAGGAATTTGGTAAAATAATCGTCAAAGCGGAACAAATACGCAACGACAGCGATTATAAAGATTTTTATATCGTTCCTGCCGAGCTTGCTGAACGACAGATCGAAGATGCCCGGAAATTTTTTGATGCGATTGAAGGCCTGATTGTTGGACTGGCATGATATTTTAAAAACTGAAATAGCATCGGAATAAAATCAATCAGACGCTGTCCGATTGATGAATCATGTGAGGTTTGGAGCGACTATGAGCTTGAATCCCGTTAAATTTGGCAAGGACGTTATAGACCAGTTCGGAAGGTACCTGAGAAACAGCTACCCTATCGCCGACGAATCAATCGCCGCGCAGTTCAATGAAAAGATGGCTTTTACCAACGACAGCCTTATCGCTAAAGGGCCGTATGTTTATCTTAATAAGCCTTTCGTCGAAGGCGCTGAACTGGACGCGCTGATCAAAGAATTAGGCCTTCATAAGGCGCTCAACGCCATATTCAAGTTCCCGATTATGTACTCGCATCAGGAAAAAGCAGTGCGCGCCGTTCTTGATAATAAAAACGTCATCGTATCGACCGGCACCGGCTCGGGCAAAACCGAAAGTTTTTTGCTGCCGATAATCGATTATTGCTTGAAAGCGATCGATAAAACGCCTTCCGATAACAAATCCGGCGACGGTCTCGCCGCTATTTTGATCTATCCGATGAACGCCCTGGTCAACGACCAGCTTGAAAGGCTTCGGCCCATGCTCGCGGGCACCGGGATTACCTTCGGCCGCTATACCGGCGAAACGCCACAGAACAGCAATTACGGCCTGAAGAAGCTGGCGGAAAAAAGAGCCTACAACGCCGCCGAACTCGAAGCATTTTACCAGAATAAGGCTGATCTTCCGCTGCCATACGAAGAATGTTACTCGCGCGACGAAATTATCGCGAAACGCCCTAAAATTTTATTGACCAATTATAGCCAGCTCGAATACCTGCTTTTGCGTGATAAAGACCTCGAGTTATTCAAAACCCCGGCACTTAAATTTATCGTTCTGGACGAAGTCCACACTTATACGGGCGAACTCGGAAGCGAGATGGCCTGCCTTATCAGGCGCATCAAGGCGCTGATGAATGAAAAAATCACATGTATCGGAACATCGGCCACCGTCGCTAATACCGATAGCGCTCAGGTGATCAAAAATTTTGCCGCCGATCTTTTCGGCGAATCTAAAGACAGTTTTACCGTCATAGAAGAAGAATATAAAAAATCCGAAGCCGATGAACGGCTTATGTATTGCCCCGATATGCCTTCGAATATAGAAAGCCTGCTCGTCAACATTCTTGACGTGGTCAGAAAATACCAGCTTTCGAACGAAGTCAACGAGGTCGATGACGAAATTGTCATACTGGCAGAAAAACTCACCGGACGCAAAGCCGGCGGCGATTATTCCAAAAAGATCGACCGGCTGGGAGAAATGCTCATAAACAACAAATATCTCAGGCAAATCGAGGATATTTTTTCGAAACCGTCACTGCCGGCTGACGCTTTTGGCGAGATCAGAAAATCAGGCAATCGATCCGCCGCCTCCGATAGCGAACTTGAAGCCGAGCTGCTGGCTTATCTTACAATAGGCGCGATCGCCAAATTCGACAATGAGCCCGTACTGCGGCCTAAACTTCATTATTTCGTCAAAGGCATTAGCGGCGTGAATTGCGTTATTGAAAAAGGCGATAAAATCAAGTTGTATTTCGATGACAGTTATAATAAGGACCTGTATTCTTTTAATTTTAAGATTTGCCGTAACTGCGGTCAGCACTTTTTCAATGTCGTGAGCGAGTTAAATTCCGTAAGCGAAAACGGGGTTGGCGTTTTTAACGTATTGAGAAATCGGAAAAATGACGAGCTGCTGGCTAAAAACGAAAAAGGCTGGCTGTTAACCGACAATCTTAACGAACTCGACGAAGATTCGATTAGCGGCGATGAGGTTTATGTATGCAAATATTGCGGCAGCATTCATTTAAGTGAAGTGAACTCATGCCTGAATCCGAAGTGCAAAAAGTCCGGCGCGATAGTGCGAATGGAACTATTCGACGATAAAATCACCAAATGCCCGTCCTGTTCAGCGCTCTCTAAAGCCGGTCAATATAACATGATAACAGGAATATACAGCCCCGAAGTGCTCGATGTGATGATCCTCGGCCAGAGCATGATTTCGGCGATGCCGGAAAGCGCGCTGCAAAAACTTTTGATTTTTGCCGATAGCCGCCAGGATGCGGCTTTTCAGGCTGCATGGATGAACGCTCGGTCTAAACGCTTCAATGTGAGATATATCAACTATAACATAGTCGATGAATTCAAAAGCGATTACGATAAGGCGATGTCGTTGGACAGGATGATAAGCCTTCTTTCGGAAGAAACCATAAAACGCGGCGTTTATAGCGATACCGGATTCAAAAAAGAAGATCATAATAAGCGTATCAGATGGTTTTTGATCGATGAATTCATGTCGGTCCGCCAGCGGTCGAGCCTTGAAAAACTCGGCCTGGTTTCGGTTGTTTACGACGGGATCAACTTTAATAACAAGCATGATGAATTTTTTAAAAAGTGGGCTTCCAGACTTGGCGCCGATGTCGGCAGCGTTATAAATGCCGTCGTTTTGATGCTCGATTATTTAAGGAAAAAAGGCGCGGTGAACGACGAGCTTGCCAAACGCCGCTGGGGTTACACTGACTCCGAAGTGCGGGACGGCATTATTCCTAATATCGAAAATTACAGGCCGGGCGGATTCGTTTATCAAAAAGATGAAAACTTGAAGCAGCATAATTTTATTAAAAGTTTTATTTCGGTTAACGGCCGTTCCGGAATCGAGGTCATATTTAAAAAAGCTCTGGGCATCGCAAAAACCAACACTGAATTTTTAGAGGAACTCTGGGAATTGCTCGAAAATAACGGTATAATAAAAGAATCGAGACTTATCGAAAAAAGACACAACGGCTTTATTCCGCTGATCCGGCCAGAGACTCAGAGAATTTATCAGATAAATAAAGATATTCTGGGTTTTAAAAAGGCCGGCAACCTGTTCAAATGCAGGTCCTGCAAAAACGTTATGAGCACCATGCCGCCGTCGGGTAAATGCACGCAGTACAACTGCAAGGGCGATATATTACCGGCTGAAATAGACACTGACAATTACGACATCATTCAATTCACCAAACTAAACTATACCCCCATTAAGTCGGAAGAACATTCCGCGCAGGTCCCGAAAGCTGAAAGAGGCAATATAGAAAAAGAATTCAAGAAAATCGACGGCGGCAAGTGTAACTGCCTTGTCGCTACTCCGACTCTCGAACTTGGGGTAGATATAGGCAAACTTGAAATGGTGCTGATGCGCAATGTTCCGCCAGCCACTCCCAACTACACTCAACGCGCCGGGCGGGCCGGAAGAAAACATCGAATCGCGACCGTCTTTACTTATTCGAGATGCGCGCCGCATGACAGATATTTTTACAATAATCCGGCCGAAATGATAACCGGTAATATCAGAGTGCCTGTTTTTTCAATGAGAAACAAGCCGCTCGTGACTAAACATATTCACTCGATGGTCCTGACATGGCTGCGATCTAATTCCGATGATGACGACATCCAGAAATTAAAGATCATATTTCCGGCGTATATTAAAAGTTACTTTGCCGTATCCGATATGCAGGGACATGTTGAGTATAAGAACGAGCCGGACGACTTTTCAAGTTTGAAGCATATCATAGATAAGCAGCTTAACGGCATTGTCAATTACGTTACGCTCAATCTCACGAAGAATTGGCCGGATGACGATCGCGATGAAATTAATCCGGACTTTATACGCGATACAATTCTCGATATGCCGGATAAACTCGGGGGCCATATCAAAAATTTATTTCTCGAAATCAACACTTATCGCAATCTGTTAAAACCGCTTCGAGAAAAAGAAATTCTGAATGCGGCAGACAGAAAAAGAATGGACTCCCTGAGATATGCTCTGCATAGTTATCATACCGAATCTCAGGATAACTACGCGCTGTCATATCTTTCGGTTGACGGATTCTTTCCGAGTTACGCCATGGGCAGGGCTAGCGTCAAGGCGCAATGCGCCGAACCATTTCTGGAAATCAGCAGGCCGAAGGCTATGGCGATTCGCGAATTAACACCGGCTAATATGCTTTATGCGAATCACGATATATTTAAAGTAACTCAATTAAATTTTTTCAAGCTGCGTGAAAAAAGCCCTGACTTTAACTTTGAAATGATCCGTAAAAGCATGGTTTTGAATAGAACCAATTCGTCGCTGACCGAAGCGAGCCAGGTTAAAATTCAGGGCGGCGACAATAACTTCGTAAGTTTCGGTTCTTATGATATAATTGACGTTATTCTGTCAAAGGTCAATAAAATAGATGACATCAAGGAATCACGCCATCGCATAGGCTTTGCCACATATGCGATGATGAATGAAAAGCATAAAGGCGGGCGGGAATATAAAGTAAACGACCTGATGGTCACATATTTAAACCAGGCAAATGTCAGGCTGGTTAATGCGGGAATATGCGATAGCCCGATTATCGGATTTCCGATCTGCCCGGCGTGCGGCGCCGTCAGACATCCGCTGGCAAGTAATGAAGAAATTAACGATTTTATAAATGTCCATGCCCAGAAATGCCATGTTCAAGACAGGCAGCAGTTCTGGTCCGCGCTGCATGCCGACATTTCTTCTGACCTGATCGTTATTGACGAATTCGATGAGCTCAAGACTGCGGTCAACTTTATGGAATCTTTAAAATACGGCGCATATCGCGTACTGGATATGCAGGAAAGCGATCTGGACGGAGTCATCGAAACTAAACCGAATGGAAAGAGCCGGGTTATAATCTATGACCCGCTTCCTGGCGGCAGCGGATTTTTAGCGCAATTCCTGAAATATTATGTCAAGATCGTTAATGAAAGCATTAAAAAATTAAAAGACTGCGATTGCGAGGATTCGTGCTATAGCTGCCTGCTGCATTTCAGAAATCAGCAGCATCATAAATTGCTGAATCGTTTCGACGCGATTCATAGTCTGAGCGAACATAAAATGGCTCCCGTCTTTACGGTTGAAATTCCGCCCGTCATAGCTAACCCCGAACATAAACGAGGCGACAGCGATGCCGAAGATCAATTCATCGCTTTATTGAAAAATAAAAAATTCCCGCAACCCGATAAATCGCAGTACAAAGTCGAACTTGCCGGCGGCGATTACACGGTAGCCGACTATGCTTACGAAGACAAGAAAATTTTAATATACATTGACGGGCTTTCAAGAAAAATACACGGCAATTTTCAGCAGAAAAAGAAAGATTCGATTTTAAGGGCGAAGGCTAAATTAAAAGGATTTTCGGTCGTTGAAATTTCGGCGCAGGGCTTAAAAGACGAAGAATACATGAATGAGAAGCTGGAAGAGATTGGATTGTATTTGGGGAATTAATAAATGGAGTGCGGTTTCGGAGAAAATAATGAAAATTATAACCCCTTCAGTTGCGGACTCGAACAAACAAAAAAGAAAAAGATAGGCGACGGGCTTTGATATGCCCGATTTCATTATGGTTGATCCTATATTCCGTTTGCTGCATGGCGTCCGGCGTCGCGTTCGATAGCAGCTAAAAAAGTTTTGATCCATAATACAAATCGGAGATTATTGATGAAAATATTTCCAAAATATACCATGGAAGAGAAAATCGAAGGGCTCGAAAAAGCTATCAAATCATGGGCCGATAGTTTTAGCGTCGATCGCGATACATCTAAAAAAATTCAAGCGGCCGCCAAAAACATTTATTTAAGCGAAACCCCGCCTTATAGCCCCGAATACGCCGCCGCTTGCCAGGCCGAAGCCGCCGGACGCAAAGCGAAACGCGAAGCCGAAGCGGCGCGAAAAAAAGAATGGCAGAGACAAAAATACGGCGAAGACGACGAAACGCGGATAGCCAGGGAAATGGAACGCTTGAGTTATTTGCCCGCTCATTTTATAAATTTAGATCCTCGTTTAAAATCGCTCTATGATTCGGTTAAAAAACTGGTAGCGGAAGAAATATCAGAAGAAGAGATCGAAATAGATGAAAAAGCGGTGGATAAAATTATCATCGACATAATCGAGCAGCGCGCCGGGGAGGTCATGAGCGACGATTACTTTAGATACACCGACCTAAGCGAACAGGACGACTTCGATGACGAGCAGGACATCGTATTTGACTTGCACTTTGAAAAATCGCCGGGCGATATAGTAGAGGACGTCATGGATTCGATACGCGGCCTCACTGCGACCGTATTGGAAGATTGATATTCCCCGCGCTTCGAGGCCGCGAAGGCATTAATTCGCCGTCATGCATAGACGGCCTCTTTGCCTGTTCGCGACTTGAGGAAGCTGTTCATTCTTTCGCGGTATATCCGGCTTTTTATTATATCAAAAAGGCAAAATAAATAAAATAAGTATTTTTTCCGACATTTGAAATATCAGGCGGATTATGGTATAATGGTTTTATGATCATTCAGCAGGCTTATAAGTAATGATTTTAATGGTTTTAAGTGGCTTGGAAAATATGGGCTTAATTAAAAAAGTTTGAACGCGGAGCATTTATGGACAATATCATCGATAACGCGATCGCCCTTATTGTCAGGGAGATCGACCCGGATAAAATTATTTTATTCGGATCGCGAAATAAAGGCGAATGCCTCGAACATAGCGACATAGATCTGCTTGTCATAAAAAGCGGTGTCGAAAGCCGCCGCCGGGTCGCGCAGAAATTGCATAAAGCTTTATTCGCGATACCCGCGGCGTTCGACATTCTGGTCGAAACGCCCGAAAGAATAGCTAAATTGAGAAACGATGACGGATTCGTCATTTCCGAGGCTGTAACGGGGAGCGTCCTTTATGAACGCTGAAGCGATAAAAATATGGCTTAAAAAATCGAAAAGCAACTTGACTATTGCGCTGGAAGTGAAAAAAGAGCCGGACATATTATACGAGGATTTATGTTTCGAGGCTCAACAGTCGGCTGAAAAAGCATTGAAAGCATTGCTTCTGTTTTACGGCGCGAAAATAGAAAAAACGCATTCGATAGAATATTTGTTGAAATTGATCGAGCAGAACGGAAATATAACTATTCCGGAATATATCAAAGAAGCGGCTATACTGACTGATTATGCAGTGACGACGCGCTATCCTGGAGATTGGGAGCCGGTCGACGAAGCAGAATATCTGACGGCCGTGAAACTTGCGGGCGACGTTTATGATTGGGTTAGCGAAATTGTCGGGCCGGTTTCAGGGTAAAATCTTAAATAACTTTCCGCTCCGTAGTTTTTCATAAAAATGATAATAAAAATGTGCGTTTGGCGCATGTTATCGATAATACGAACGCATGCGCCCGGCTTGTGATATAATTTGGTTCGATTTTAAAAAATATATCATGCCGTGTGGGACTTGTGGTATAATAAATATCGGTGCTGAAAATGGCCGCGTAACATGGCTGCCGTAAGAGCGATCTTCGACTGGCCGGCAAAGATATCGGCGACGGCGCGCCTCGAGCATTGGATGCCTGAAAAAAAGGTGGTTAAATTTTTTACGGCGAAATATATCGATTGAGGGAGGGGTTAATTTGAGCGGTTTGAAGATAAGAAATATGGATGCAGCCGACCTGAAGCGCGTGAGCGAAATATGCGCCCTGGCTTTTTACGGATATTACGGAAAAATAAGTTTGAGGACTATAGAAGGCCTTGAATCTTCACTGGCTCTTTACCCGCGCGGATGTTTTGCTGCGCAGGATGATGAAGGAATATCCGGATTCATATTTTCAAGAAAACTCGGATCGCTCGGCTGGATAGGCGTTTTGGGAGTCGATCCCTGCAGGCACGGCCGCGATATCGGAAAGCCCCTTCTGGAAGCCGCCTACAACGAGCTTGAAAATGACGGCTGCGCCATGATCGGCCTTGAAACTATGCCTGATTCGCTTTATAATGTAGGATTTTATCTCAAATACGGTTTTGATATGCAGCACCCCGCGCTTGTGCTGGAAAAAGAAGTGAAAGACGTCGAAACGCCGGCCGGGTATGAGTGGACGGAATCGGCCTGCCCCGGCGATATTTTGCGTATTGGCGCTTCCGTCGTCGAGGGCCTTGACTATTCGGTTGAGGCGGCAAATGCTGAAAAATTCGGATGGGGAAAGACATATTTTTTCAAAGGTCTCGCCGGCGAAGGGTTTGCCATCCTGCGTCATGTTTCGATAATCGAAGGTCAAAAAGCTGAAAGCCTTTTTGTCCGTGCGCTCGTTTTAACGCGCGAAGACAGAAACGATCTTTTGCGCGCGGCGGCTTGCATCGAGCGTTACTCACAATCCATTAACCTTCGAAAAGTAACTATATCCGCGAGCGCGGCAAATGCAAATGCCGTGCGGTGGCTCATAGAAGCCGGATACCGCGTGACGAAAACGTCGATGCGCATGATGCGAAAAGGAAGTTATAAATTATCGGGCGGTGTCGAATTGAGCCGCTGGATAATGTAGAATTCAAAGTTAATAATTGTTTGGGATTGTGTCACAAAAAAGGAGAGCGAAACATGTCATCGAAAGTCGGAAGGAACGAACCGTGCCCGTGCGGCAGCGGACTCAAGTTTAAGAAGTGCTGTATCGACAAGGTTGAAGCGTTAGGACAGTTCGAAGCGACAGCGGAAAACGCCGGAAAAAAAGAAGCGTTTGCGAACGGCACGCGCGGGGCTTCGTCTTTCCCGGACAAATTTTCAGACGCCGGCCGGAGGACGGTTCCCGCTAAGTTCGACGGTCTCGACGATGACGAAGATTTTTATGACGACGACTACGATGACGACGATGATGAGATGACGGAGGAAGACGGCTGGGAAGCCGAAGATGCTGAAGAAGCTATGAGGAACGACGAGAACCGTAAGCGGGCGGAAGCCGTTCGAGCGAAAACCCCGGAGGAACTTTTCGCGGAGCTTAACGCCCTTGGCCTGCCCGTAACGAAGGAAATTCTGGAGGCGGACGCGGCTCGAAACGATTCGATAATTACGATGAGTTTGGAATGGGAACACAGATACCGGCAGATGGAGACCGCAAGAGAAGAAGAGGCCTTATGGGACGCCGCCCGGGCGCTTTGGGAAAAACTGGATCCGGCCGGAACACCCTGTCTCGAAGCTAGTTTCGATGAAATAACCGAAGGATACGGTTTGTGGGAGTGCGAAGGCGACGACGACGGCGCGCTCGAGCGCTGGTTCGCCGCCTGGGATATGATGAAAGCCTCTCTGGGGCGAATAAGCCGCACTTTCGACGAAATAGACCGGCAGGTCGCAACTCCCGAAGGAGGTCTCGAGGAATGGGCCGAAGATATATGCTGCCTGATGGCCGACCTGACCGAAGAGCGCGGCGGCGATGAATACGAAACGCGCCGAAAAAAATTCATTTCTGAATTCGTCGCAGCGTTTCGCGACTTTCCAGCCGAGGTCGCCGTTGGCCTAAAATGCGGACCGGCCGAAAGACTTTTCGAGGATGGAAAGCCGGCGGAGGCCGACGCCGTATTAGAAGTGCTTGCGGCCGAATACCCTCGCTGTCACATGGTTTACGAACGTTGGGCCGCGGCGTACTCGGGCCGGCTGTTCGACAGGAACAACGCGCTGCCGCCCGATCTCGAAAAGGCTCGGCGCATAGCCGAACGCGGCGTTGCCGTTGAAAAAATCGACAACCGCCTCGAACTGCTGAATACCGTAAGGGAAATCAATCGACAGCTTTTAAAAACCGGCCGGCTCGAGGGCGATGAGTTAGAGGCGGCGCGTGCGGCGGCCGAGTTCGAGAAAAAATATAAGCGCGCCTCGCTGGAAGAAAAACTGAATATGCTCGACGAGCTGTGCACCGGAGATGCGTTACGGAGTTTTGAACGGTTCGTGGAGCCGGTGCATTTTTACGAGAGCCTGGCGCAGGAACTGGCCGACGATGGAATGATCGACAGGGCGCTCGGCCTTGCGGCTCTTCTCGAATTAAGGCAGCCGGATCTGTTTAAATACCACTTCGCGACTTTCGAGTATCTTCGCGCCATGGTGAAACTATCCGGCGGCGACGCCGAAAGCGCGGGCCGCTCGATCGAACGATTGCTGAACGACGATCCGCCCTGCTATGAATATATCCCGCTTATCGCGCGGGCCGCTGCCGTCGGCGGAATGGAAACTGCCGTTACTGAACAGTGCCTTGCGGCGGCGCGAAATTATTTTATGTATGAAAACTACCGCGGCCGCAACGACGCATCCGGCGGCGATCTCAAATTTCTCGCTGCCGCCGTTATTTTCGGAGAGGCTTTTTCAAAAGTCGAAGCCGGCGAATGTGTCAATGAAAAAGATCTCGACCTCAAACTGTCCATGATCGGCTGGCCCGGCTCATCGACGGCCGCGGCTAAATGTTTCGTCGAAGAGATCGCAAGCGGCCGCCAGCCGGCGCGGCTCGATAAAAATTCGCCCGGGAGAACTAATTTTCAAAAATTCTCCGATACGCTTTTTCGGATGTCGTTGCAGTATTTCAAGCGCATGCGCGTGGAAAAAGGCCGCGGGTTCGCGATGTCAAGCATCGCCTGGGGCTTCGTCATAGACTTCCTGATGAAGCGCGCGGCAAAAAGCCGCCAGGATCCCGACCTGGAAAGATTTTTCAAATTCAACAAATACGAACTCAAGGACTTCGCGCTCGATAGATGTCGCCTGTTCGGCGATGAAAAAGACAAACTGCCCGATACCGCGGCCGGCCTTAAGCTGATGAAGACCGTATATGAGTTTCTGCGCGACGCCGGCACGGTCGATGAGGAAACCTGCAGTAACGCCTGCGCCGCAGCCGATTGGACGCTCGCAAAATTGACGGCCAGATACCAAAAACGTGCGTGGCAGCTCGGTTTCGTCGAAAGGCTTTGACGGCGCGACGGTCACGCCCGGAGCCGCCGCGGAAGGCGCTTCGAGGCCGCGCAGCGGGCTCGAACTGATGAAAAAAGAAAATGATAAGTTTGAAATTAAAGGGTTATTCTTCGGTGATGATTTTTAAGAGGGTATCTTTTAAAAGCGGTATGTCAGTTTTGCACGTTTGAATTATCGCTTCGGCGTTGATGTCGAAGTATTGATGGCCAATTATGTCGCGCAGGCCTTTCAGACCTTTCCAATCGACCTGAGAGTACTTTACGAGCAATTGGCCGTCGGTTATTTTATCGATCTTCTTAAGGCTTTCGCCGATCGCCATCAGCAATATGCAAATGGCGTCGAGCTTATCCATGTTTTCTTAGCTCGTATAGAAATATTCGGGATCGATAATATTGCTCGTTTTGTTTATTATGCGATCGCACGCTCCGAGTATCTGCCAAAAAATTTCTTTCAACAATTCGCCGTCATGCATAGACGGCCTCTTTGTCTATTCGCGACTTGAGGAAGCCGTTCATTCTTTCGCGGTATTCGACCAGGTCGACGTGAGTTTTGAAAAGTTCCTCGAGCTCGGTCCTGATGCGGGAAAGTAACACTATGTTCGGCTTTTGCATGGTAACGAATACGTCGATGTCGCTTTGCGCGGTGTTGGCGCCGCGGGCGCAGGAGCCGAAAAGGCCAATTTTAGTTATTCCGTATTGCTCGGCGTGCTCGGTTTTATAAGTATTCAATATTTTTAATATATCGTCTTTACTCATGTTCGAGCTCCTGAAGAATAAAAAACTCTCATTTGAGGCGGACGGTTGAAGCGTCCGAATTTCCGGATCTGATCATTAAAATATCATTATTTGATTCAATTGTCAAGTACGATGACTTAACTTTATTGTAAAATTCAGGCCGCAATTAAAATGCGGATCATCCGTTTAGAGCATTTTGGGATCAATGATCGTTCAGCCCGAGATATTCGATCACCTTCGGGCCTATCTCCTTGACGCCCGCCGCCAGGTTGTGGACGAGGATCACACATTTGCGGCCGTCGGCGCTTATGAAGGCGAAAGAGTTGAAGCCCGCGATCGATCCGCCGTGGCCGAGGAATTGAGCGCCGCCCTGCATCAGGCCGAATCCGTATTTTTTGAAGAACGGGTCGGGGCCCATGTCGACCCATTTTCTCTGCTCGGCCGCCATGGCGGGCGAAAGAAGCGCGCCGGTTCGGACGGCCTCCAGCCACTTTTTCATGTCGGGCACGGTTGAGACGATAGAGCCGGCGGCCCAGGCAAATGATGGATCAATGGCTATTTCGACCGGGTTCGTACCGAGCGTAACGTAACCTTTCATGCATTCGCCTTTCAAGGAAGAGTTTTCGGGCGAGTAAGTGTCGTTGAGCCCGAGCGGCTTGAATATTTTTTCCGAAAGGAAATTTTCCCAGGTCATCGCGGATATTCTTTCGACGAGCATCCCCAGAATTATGTAGCCGGTGTTCGAATAATTGTATTTAGAGCCGGGCGTGAAATCGAGCGGCCTGTTTTTGATATAGCTTATGATCTCCTCCGGTTTCCAGCGCTTCGTGAGATCGGCGTTGGCGGCGGCGCCGAAAGCCTCGTCGTCGGTGCAGTTGAAATATCCGGCGGTGTGATTGCCGATCTGCCTGACGGTGACTTCGGAGGCGTGAGGCATGTCGGGCATATATTTTGAAAGCTTTTCGTCGAGCGATATCTTTTTCTGATCGGCCAGCATGAGCACAGCCATAGCAGTGAAAACCTTTGTGTTGCTGCCTATCCTGAAACCGTCGGCTATCTTAGGCGCTCTGCCCGATGCGATGTCGGCCTTGCCTTTGGAGATGATGAGCGTCTCATACCCTTCGTCCCATACGCAGAGCAGGGCGCCGGGATTTCCGAATTGCTCAATTCCCGACTCGACGATTTTTTCAAGGCCGGCGACAGTGGCGGCGGAGTATTTTTTCTGCGGCGCGGCGGGCGCGCCTTCGCCGGAACATCCTTGCGCAAGAACGGACAGTAAAAAGAGGGCGAGCAGAGACATTAACAATATGATTTTTTTCGAGTAGTAATGAGCCATAGAACACGTCCTTTATGGAAAACTTAATGAATACATTAAAAGACATTATATAATAATTTTATAAAAAATAAAAGAGATTATTTGAAATTCAACTCAGCCAGGACCGTATCTGAATTTGTTTTATAGCGTGTCATAGTCGCTCGAAAATAAGATACGCGGAAGCTACATTACACGGATGCAGAGGCTGCACGGACGATCTGGATAAACACCCGATTTTTCTTGACAGCGGCGATTTTTTTGTGTAGTATAAACAAATAATGAACTTTTTATCGAAGCGCGCGACGATCGCCGGGCGAAGGTCATGGCGACAACCCTGAAGCGCAGGAAGATATTTTTAAAAAAATTATAAACTTCAGGAGGAATTAAAATGAAAAATGTATTGTTGGCGGCGCTCTTTTTAATGTTTGTTGCTTTGCCGCCGTCATTCGCTTCGACCGGCGGCGATAACCTGTCGATAGACCTCGGCGACTGCGTGAAGCTCGAAATGGTTAAATTGCCGAACGGTTTGTATATAGGCAAATATGAAGTGACGCAGGGGCAGTGGAAAAAGATAATGGGAAACAATCCCAGCAATACAGATGCAGGCGATAATTTTCCCGTAGAAAATATTTCATGGAACGATATATTCAATACGGACGGCTTTCTTGAAAAAATCAACGAGTTGAAACCGTCCGGCCATGAAGGTTTCAGATTGCCGACGGAGACTGAATGGGAATACGCGTGCCGCGCAGGAACGCAAAAAAAATATTATTTCGGCGACGATCCCTCGGGGGAATTGATAGGCAAAAACGCCTGGTACGCTGGCAATTCAGGATTAAGAACGCAAGCCGTCGGGCAGAAGAAGCCGAACGCTTTCGGTTTATATGATATGGCGGGAAATGTTTCGGAATGGTGCGCCGGCGATAATGACGATCGCGATGGGGCGGCCCGTTCCACATCGGCTTTCGAGCCGCCTTCAAGAGCGGCCCGCGGCGGCACCTGCGCAAGCGAAGCCAAAAACTGCAGCTCAGCGAGCCGCTGGGTCGGTAATAGCGACGCCGATCGGTACAGCAATGTCGGCTTCAGGCTTGTTTTTTCCGGAAGCGGATCCCAAAAACGGCCTGCCGGCAATAAGAACGAAGCCGGAAAATAAATGAGAATATATCGAAAACCAATTATAAGTACGCGATTTTTTTTGCAGCGACGCTTTTGGGTTTAATATAAAAAATTACATATAAGGAGAATTTATGAACTTTTTTTTCGAAGTGCACAACGATCTTCCACGGGAGGCCCCCGGCAATAACCAATCTACAAAGAGGGCTTTAAAAATGGTGCGCAGCTTGACGCCGGATTCAAAAATACTCGATATAGGCTGCGGCCCCGGACGCCAGACCATAGAACTGGCCAAAAATTGCGAATGCCAAATAACCGCGCTCGATAACCATCAGCCTTTTCTGGACAAGCTTAACAGAAAAGCGGAGAATGAAAAAGTGGCAGATAAAATTACGACCGTCAACGCATCGATGTTCGATATGAAATTCGCGCCGAAGTCGTTTGATTTAATATGGTCCGAAGGCGCAATTTACATATACGGATTCGAAAAAGGCCTGCGCGACTGGAAAAAGCTGCTGCGCGAAGACGGATATATAGTAGTTACCGAATTATCCTGGCTCACGCCCGAAATGCCGGAAGAGCCGAAAGCTTTCTGGAATAAGGAATATCCGGCGATGAAAAGCGTGAACGAAAATTTAAAAATAGCCGACGCATGCGGATACAGCATAGCCGGCGTTTTCGCGATACCCGGTTCCGGCTGGGAAGACTATTACGGCCCCATTGAAAAAAGGATACAGAATTTAAAAGAAAAATACGGCGACAACCCCGAGGCGAAAAAAGTGTTCGACGCCGAGGCCGCAGAGATCGCGCTATATAGAAAATACGGCGAATATTACGGTTACGTTTTTTATGTGCTGCGCGCTAATAAAGCTTAAGCAAAAAAAGGCTAATAAAATTGACGACAGCTCGGCGGTTTGGTACGGATACGACCTCACCAAAATAAACACTATAACCCTTTATTACGACGCTGAAGCTAATAAAACCACAGCTGAAACCGAATAATTTGAAAACAAATTAAAATAAAAAACAAAAACGGCCGTTTCGGATAATTCCGACCGGCCGTTTTTTTATATCTCGAATTGCCTCGATATTCTAGCGGAGCATCAACTTTTATGGCCCGCGGCTTATTTTGACGATAAATAATTTTTAACGGCCGAATAAACCGCCATATTGATTTCCCACATTTTATGCTTATCCGATAAGTTGATTTCCTGCGGGTTTAAATTCAAAACTACCGTCACGGACGAAGTAGAAGACAAAATATAAAACGAGTCAGGCTTGAACTCGGTAACGATACCGGCGGCTTTTAAGGCGCAGATAATGGTTTCGGAAAGTTTTTTGCCGTTGGCGCTTTTATAATAAGCATAAACGGCCGTTTTTTTTGCGCTATCGAATGAAAGAGAAATATGAATTTTAGCCGAAACCGAGTTGGAACGGATCGCTTCTATATATGCCGGCAGAAGGTCCGGTTCAAGATAGTCTTTCAACGCCAGAAGCTTTGATGCGTAATGCGAGCTTATGTTCTTATCGCCCAAAAATGGTTCGGAATTGGCGACGGTTTTAAAATTATTGAGATTAAGCAGTTCGGCGGCGGTTTTCAAAAAAGATTCGTTCGTTGAAGAGCTTAAAAAAACATCGAATGTTTCCTGCGTCAGATTTTGGATCGGCGGTATCGCGTATTGCAGGTCTTCAGACTTTATAGCCTGCTCGAGCTTAGCGAAATAATTCGCTGCGGCCTTTAAATAAACCAGCGCTTCGTGGCGCGAATAAGAAGGAGAAGCGGCCGTTTTAACGAGCGATTCGTCGCCCATGAAAAAAGGCTCCATCAGAATGGACGGAATATTTTTATTTCGAATCACCCTGAAATAGCCGGGTTTTATTTTTACCGTTCCTACTTTATACAGTTTTTGAAAAGCGCCGTAAAAACTCAGTCCGGAAATTATATTCGCGGCGTTTCCGTCATAGAGCGCCGAAAAATAAACTTCGGTATAATTTTTAAAATCGGGCTTTGCGTAAAACGAATCGGCGGCGTCGTTATGATGCATAGATATGAAAAGGTCGGGCTTTACTTTATCGATGGCGTCGAAACGAGCGTTCAGCGAAACCGCTTCATCGGTGTCGCGCGTCATTATAACATCTGCGCCCGATAATTCAAGAAATTTTCTCAAATAAAGGGCGGCCGACAAATTCAAGTGCGACTCTTTTACGCCGTGGCGAACCGCTCCGCAATCGTCTCCGCCATGGCCTGGATCGAGCATTATACGCCTGCCTTTTAACTTTGAATAATCGAAGCCGGACGCAAAAGTAATATAAGGATTAAGTAATATAGCGAGCGCGACTAACGCGGCGGCAATGAAAAATTTATGCATATTAGCTCCCATAAGTAAATTTTACCATTTTTTAAATACGAAAAATACCGCACCGATCATGAACGCGAAACCTACGAGATAATTCCAGCGGAACTCTTCCTTTAAGTAAAGCACTGAAAAAAACGCGAATACGACCAGAGTAATTACTTCCTGTATCGTTTTGAGCTGCGCCGTGGAATATTCGGCGCTTCCGATGCGGTTGGCCGGCACCTGAAAGCAATATTCGACAAAGGCGATTAGCCAGCTGACGATTATAGCCGTCCATAGCGGCGAAGTTTTATATTTTAAATGGCCGTACCATGCGAAAGTCATAAACACGTTAGACACTGTAAGTAAAACAATAGCTTTCATAATTTTTCGCTGCACCTCTTTAAATAATGACTTTATTACGGAAACACAGGGATAGAGAGTGGTTTAAGGGGAGAGAAAGGGCCTGAAGCCTTTTCTTTCCCCTAAGTTTTTTATATTTTAAACATCGCGGTTAAGCATTATATATTATTTTTTTAATTTAACGACTTCATCTACGGCTTTGATTATGCCGTTAGCGTTCAATCCATAAGCTTCGAGAAGTTCTTTGGGCGTGCCGCTTTCGCCGAAGACATCGTTGACGCCGACCATTTTAACGGGCGTCGGGATATTCTGCGACAGGAATTCGCAGACCGCGGAGCCCATTCCGCAGGCGATTTGATGCTCTTCACAGGTCACGAACGCGCGCGTTTTCTGAGCGTATTCGTATAAAAGCTTAGTATCGAGAGGCTTTATTGTAGGAAGATGTATTACCGCCGCCGATACGCCTTTAGCCGCAAGGGCGCTCCTGGCCTGAAGCGCGAACGCGCTCATAAGCCCGGTGGCCGCGATGGTTACGTCGGAACCGTCGGCCAGGACATAGCCTTTGCCTATTTCGAACGGCCGGTTTGAATAATCGGTTATGGTTTCGACTTTATCGCGGCCGAGCCTGAGATAAACCGGGCCGTTGTACTCGCATGCGGCCATGGTGGCAGCTTTTGCTTCGTCGAAATCTGCCGGGACGATTACGGTCATATTGGGGATGACGCGCATGAGGGCTATTTCTTCGAGGCCCTGATGGGTGGCGCCGTCTTCGCCGACGGTGATGCCGCCGTGCGTGCCGCCTATTTTGACGTTGAGTTTCGCGTAGCAGACGATATTTCTTATCTGTTCGTAAGCGCGGCCGGAAGCGAATATTCCGAAGCTGGACGCGAAGGGGATAAAACCGGCGGCTGAAAGGCCCGCAGCCGTACCTATAAGATTTTGCTCCGCTATGCCCATATTGAAAAAGCGTTCCGGGTATTTTTCGCCGAACATATATGTCATGGTGGATTTTGAAAGATCGGCGTCGAGCACGACCACTTTCGAATTTTTAGCGCCGAGTTCGACGAGCGCCTCGCCGTATCCGTTTCTTGTAGCTTTGAAATCAGCCATGTTATTTAACCTCCGCTTTCTCGAGTTCGGCTATAGCCTGCTCGTATTGCTCTTTATTGGGCGCCTTGCCGTGCCAGGTGTAATTATTTTCCATAAACGACACGCCTTTGCCCTTGACGGTGTGCGCTATTATCATGGTAGGCTTGCAGGTTTTGGCTTTAGCGAAGCCGAAGGCCGAATCGATCTGAGCATAATCGTGGCCGTCGATTTCGAGCACGTTGAAGTTGAAAGCCCTGAATTTATCGGCTATAGGAGCGATGCCCATAATTTTTTCGACGTCGCCGTCGATTTGAAGTCCGTTGTAATCTAATATGGCGCAGAGGTTCGATAGTTTATAGTGGCCCGCCGCCATCGCGGCTTCCCATACGAGCCCTTCCTGGCATTCGCCGTCGCCTAAAAGAGTATAGACGCGCGAACCGCTTTTTGCCAGACGCAGGCCGAGCGCCATTCCTATAGAAAACGAAAAGCCCTGTCCGAGCGGACCGCCGGTGGCTTCCACGCCGGGGCATTTATGATAGACCGGGTGGCCCTGAAGGCGCGAGTGCAGTTTTCTGAATCCGTCGAGCTCGGAAGCTTCGATATATCCGGTTTCCGCGAGTACCGAGTACAGGAGAGGCGAGGCGTGCCCCTTGGAAAAGATCACGCGGTCGCGGCCTTCGGCCCATGGATTTTTAGGGTCGTGCTTGAGGTGGTTGAAATATAAAACCGACATGATATCGGCCGACGAAAGCGATCCGCCCGGATGCCCCGAGTTGGCCGTATAAACGGCTTTGAGTATATTTTTTCTGATTGAACTGGCATGCTTTTTTAAAGCGTCGAAATTGTTATTCAATTATTAAACCTCCGTTAATTTATTTTTATCTTGTAAATATCGACTTTTTCTTCTTTGCCTTTAAGGCTGACGGAATCGATTTTTATGGCGCCAGCCAGAGCGTCTTTTAATGAAGCGTCGTTTTCGGCGGCCAATTTATCGAACGCCGCGCCGTTAAGTATTATTTCACCTTCGCCGGCGAGGTTCTGTATTCTGGAAGCAGTGTTAACAACGTCGCCGATGGCGGTATATTCCATTCGCTTCTGGGAACCTATATTGCCCACGACGCATTTGCCGAAGCTTATACCGACGCCGATGCCGAAGTTGAAGTTCAGCGCCCTTATTTCTTTTTCGCCGCTGAGCGCTATGGTGGCCTTTTGCATGGCCATAGCGCAGCGCAGCGCGGCCGAAGCCGGATTATGGAGCGGCTTGGGCGCGCCGAAAACCACCATAAGACAGTCGCCTATATATTTATCGAGCGTGCCTTCGTTTAAAAAGACTATATCGACCATGTTTTTAAAAAACAGGTTTAGCGTGTGCACGGTCTGCTCGGCGCTGAGCTTTTCCGACAGGCTCGTAAAATTTCTGATATCGGCGAACATTACGGCCACATTGACCGCTTCGCCCGAAAGATTGACCGTATCGCCCTGACTCAGCACTTTATCTACTACGCTGGAGCTCATGTAGCGGCTCAAAGTGGTTTTGATATGGCGCTTTTCGCCTTCGACCACCAGGATTTTAACCGCGTTGGCGGCGGAATAAACGGCGAAAATCGTAAAAACAAGCCCGAACACGTCCAGGATTATCTTGTGAGATATGAACATTTCAATTGAAAGCCACAGAACGCAGGCGCAATATATTAAAACGAACGGCGCGCCCAGAAACGCGCTTCTGATAACGGTAAACGTGAGTATAGAAAGCGCCGCCGCAACGGCAAAAATAAGATCATAACTGCTTTTGGGCAGAATATCTATAAAATTATTTTCGAGCAGCGTATGAAGCGCGTTGGCGATGACTTCGACTCCCGCCATGCTTTGAAACCCTTTTACATAGCGCGTATTAGAGAACGGAACGTTGAAAAAATCATGGCTTTCATAGTAGGTGGGGCCGACTATGACTATTTTATTTTCGTATTTTTTGCGAAGCATTTCAACCGATGAATCGGGCATTTCGACTACCGCGTAAAAAGGGATTTCGTTGAAATGCTTGGGACCGCCAGCATAATTTATAATGAACTCGTTTCTTTTAAGAAGTATTTCCGAGGTGGAAATATATTTATACGCTTCTTCCGGCTTTAAGCCGCTGACGAAGCTTTCATAAAGCTTAAAGATGAAAGTTTCGTATTTTTTGCCGTTTGAGGTGAATTGCAGCTGCGAGCCGCGTTTTACCCCGTCGAAATTGATGCTGGAATTGATAAGGCCTGAAACGCCGGTTTCGGAGAAGTATTTATTGGAAGTTTTATGCTTCGAGCTTATGATATTTATTTCCGACGTGCCTATGCGCTGCTTTTTGAAGTAGTTTTCAATTTTAGAAGCGAATACCACCGAATCCAGATTTTTAAGGGCGTTCTTAAGGGCCACGTCGGAGGTGTCGGGGTCGCTTTTGTAAAATTCATAGAGGATGAAGTCGAGCCCGACCACTTTGACGTTGAGCTTTCTTAAATTTTCAAAAAACTTTATATATGTTTTAGGCGAAAAAGGCAGTTCTTCTTCGAGGACTTCGAATGAGTCCTCATCTAAAGAACATATTACGATATTTTCATTCGCCGGTTCAGGGCCGCGCATCGAAAACAGCATGTCGCGCCATTTATAATCGAAAGCGCGGCCGAAAATTATATTATTGGCGTATAAATAACATAAAACGGAAACAGCGGCCAAAACCATTACCATAAAAGATTTTGAGCCTTTGAACTTATTGATTTTTTTAGAAACGCTCATCGGTTTTTAAAAGCCTTATTTTAATTGTTCGGCCGCGGCGCGTGCCAGTTCCGTTTCGCCCATGGCGTGATAAATCACGGCCCTGGATTTGAGCACGTGGGGCATTTTAACGCCGGGCTGCAATTTTTCGAGCTCGTTCAGCGCCGCCAGAGCGGCTATGTAAAATTGATTCTGCTTGAGTATGGACGATTTAACGTAAAGATACGTTTCAGGATCGTCGTTTTGCAGGCCCGCTATTTTTTGGAGTTCGTTTATTACTATATTTTTTCTTTTTTCGTTTACAACGAGCTCCGCTCTTAAAGGCGGCGTCTGGACGGCGCCTTTATTTTTAAAAAGGACCGTTAAGACTATTACGCCGTCTTGCATCGCCGACAGCGAAAGCTTGTTTTTGAGGTTTTTAATGTCCTGGACCGAAGATGAGGTTTTGAAAGTTATTTTATCTATATCGCCTGAAATCGATTTCGGGATCAGAAGTTCCCACGCGATGGAGTTTTCATCATCGAACCAGTAATGCCATTTTTTTACGCCTGATTTAGGAGCTGAAACGCCGGCAGTCTCTATCGTTTTTTGAGCGCGGGCGGCAACTAACTGGTCCGCTGATTTTTTTTCTTCGGCTTTCTTGGCCGGAGCCTGGCCGCCGAGCGGTTCGCCTGCGGGAGCTTCGTCTGAAGCGATCTGTGAAGACGGCGCCGGAGCGCTTACCATCGGCGGTTCCGAAGGCGGAGGCGCCGGCATTGCTTCCGTCATGGCGGCTTCGGGCTGGATGCTCGATTTCGCCTTATAACCGTCTTCTTCTTTGAGCGCGGCGGTTGAAGATGCGGCGTCGAGAGCTTCTTTGTTCAGCTCGCCTTGGTCCGCTCCGCCTGGCACGGCCGCGCCGGATTCTTTGTCGCTAAACTCCTGTTTGGGCGAGGATTTCGGTTTTTCTTTAGCGCCCGACATGGACAGCTTTATACCGGTAACCGATTCGAATGTGCTGTCGAGGTTTTTTGCGTTAACGGCGTCTGCGAGAGTGGAGGCCACTTTAGCCATCTGAGTGTTATTTTCGGTTTTATCGCCTTCGTTGAATTTAACGTTGGAGCCGGAAGTGATGACGCGGATTTCGCCGTCGTTGAAAATAAGCGTCGCTTTGGAGTCGGCGTCGGTGATAACGGTATCGCCGAATTCTATGGTTTCGCCTATTTTAAGAGCCGCCGCGCGCGGATCTGACGCCTTGATTATCTGCGGAGCGCCTTTGACCTTTGTAACGGTCGCGAGCGGACCGCCGCCCGAAGCGTAAGAAGCTATAGCGAATACTAACGAAGCGAGCAGAATTAAAAGGGCTGTTTTTCTGGTAAATTTCATAATAAAAGCTCCTTTGTCACATTATCTTTTTGAGCATTTCCTTGAGGTCTTCGACGCCGTCGTTCGAAGGCTGCGAGAAGCCGTCGTAGAATATGGCGCCGAGTATTTTTTCCTTGAGTTCTTTGTTTGAATTAAGCCTGGTAAGGGCATTTTTAATTTTATCTTTGAGGCCCTGGTCGAGCGTATCGAGCACGGTCCAGTATTCCGAAGGAATAGGCGGCGTGGAATAGAGTATTTTAAGCGACTGGCGGACTTTAGCGTCGGTCACGAGCGTGTCCAGCTCGTGCTCCGTGCAGGCGCAGGCGTCGGCGCGGCCGGCGATAACGTCGCTGAGAGCGCTTTTGGGGCAGCCCGCATAATACGTTTTTTTGAAAAACGATTTGAGCTGAATATTATTTTTCTTGAATATTCCGAGCGGGTAAAGCCTGCCGGATATGGAGTCGGGCTCGGTAAACGCGAAAACGCCGCCTTTAAGGTCTTCGAGCTTATTTATTTTAGGGTCGTTTTTGCATACTATGACTCCCGAATAAGTTGTTTTTCCGGCGATAGTCCTTTGCAGAAGCGGCAGCAGAGGTATATTGGATTTGTTTTCCGTCATCACCAGGGCGACCGGGGTAAGGATTGAAAGCTTATAATTGCCTTCGAGCAGCTGATTTCCCACGTCGAGATAGTTGGGCGAAAACGCCAGTTTATAGTTGAGCCCGGTTTCTTTTTTTAGATATTCGATGAGCGGCTGAAACGATTGCAGAGTAGAATCTACGTCTGAACGGGGATAAAAGCCAATGGTGATGGTGGAGTTGTCCTGCGCCTGGCTTTCGGAAGCGGGGTCTGGAAATATTTTCTGCGCCTCGCGCACCGGGTTATAGAGCGAATCGTCGCCGGCGACCCAGCCTTCCATCTTGAAAACGTTTTTATTCGAAAGCGTCATAGAGCTGAGGTCTTTTGGATCGTATTTGAATTCGGTGAGCGCCTTGCGTATTTTTTGCGCGAAGTCGTCGTTCATGTTGTACTGCGCTACGAAAGCCTCGTGGGGGATATTTTCGGTCTGCGAAACCAGTTTGAGGCCGCTTACGTCGAGCCCCTGAAGTTTGGCGAAATTGATCGAGTCCTTGAAAACGGCTATTCCGTCGACTGAACCGTTGATTAACGCCTTGACCGAGTCGAAGTGCGAACCGGTAAATTCGGCCGCGGCAAATAACGAATCGGGATCGAGGCTGGATTTTCTGAATAAAATTCTCGGGTATAGATAGCCGGAAGCGCTGTCGGGCGAAACGTAGGCGAATTTTTTGCCCTTGAAATCGGCGAGCGCGTTTATGCCGGAATCTTTTCTGGCGGCTATGACGCCGTTGTAATAGTAGTTGCCCTCGAGCTTCATTGACGCCAGCAGTTTGAGCTTGATTTTAGCGGCGAGCTTTACGTAAGCGTAAGGCGGCGTGATGGCCATGTCGAGCTCGCCGGAAATGAAGCGCTGCGATAATTCTGAATAGGTGGAAGTTATGTAAAGCTTTACCGGCACGTTGAGCGACTTGGAAAGGAACGCCACGAACGGCTGAAGAAGCTTTTTCATATCGGAATCGGAAAGGTATTTGTAGGCGCCGAGCCGTAACTCGCGGGCCCAGGCGGCCGAAGCCGCAAGTAAAGAAACCGCGAAAAGACAGACGAAAAATAGAGCTAATTTATTTTTATATCTTTCAAATCCCTTAAATAACATAACTACCCTCGTAATTATAAATTTGATCATGACGCCGCCGCACGCATTATATTGTATTTATATAGCAACGCACCGTAAATATATCATATAAATCCGGCAAAGTCAATTCAAAAAAATCGTATGGATAGTTTTACGGCGGGCGTGCGGCGGATTTAAGCCGGCATGCAAATCGGGCCGTTATCGGGATTTTTTGCGGTTAATTCCAGGAAAATATCTTCGAGCGATTTAAGCGCGCCGGCCGGCGTTCCGGCGCCGTTATGCCTGGCCCGAAGCTGATCGACGCTGCCTTCGGCGACTAGCCTGCCCGAGCCTATTATGGCGACACGGTCGCATATTTTTTCGGCCACTTCGAGTATATGCGTGGAAAAAAAGACTGTGGCGCCTTCGCCGGTCATTTCTTTAAGCGTGTCTTTAAGCGCGCGCACCGACTGAGGATCGAGGCCGGAAGTGGGTTCGTCCAGGAATAAAACGGTCGGCTTATGGCAAATGGCGGCCACAATGCCGAGTTTTTTACGCGTGCCGAGCGAATAGCTTTCTATAATGGAGTCTATGTGGGGGCCGAGCTCGAAAGCGTCTATAAGCCCGTTGACGCGGTCGGGCCGCTCGCCGGATGCGACTTCGAAAATATCCATTATAAAATTTAAATATTGCATTCCGGTGAGCTTTTCGAACAGCATGGGGGTGTCCGGCAGGTAACCGCACAGCTTTTTGGCGCCGACCGGGTCTTTGATCATGGAAATGCCGTTTATGAGCGCTTCGCCGGAATCGGGCGTGAGAATGCCGGTCAGTATTTTGATCGTCGTGGTTTTGCCGGCGCCGTTAGGGCCGAGAAAAGCGAACATGGCGCCGCTGTCTACTTTAAAAGATATGGAATCCAGCGCGCGGCAGCCCGGATAATTTTTAGTGAGTGAAATGACTTCGATCAATTAAAGCTCTCCTTTTTCGTACCTTTTTAAGGCTAAATAATGAAGCCCGCCGTGAAGCACAACCAGAAGGACTATGAGCGCTTTTGCCGCCGTAAAATTAAGGCCGTATAAAAAATATATGAAAGCGCCCGCGAACATCATAACGCTTATCATCATGCCGAAAGTGCCTTCCATGCCGATGCAGTTTTTAAGCTTGCCTTCGGATTTGTAGTTGGCGAAATAAAAGCCGAAATCGGCCACTATAAGATTAAACCACGCCACCACGAAAACGAAGGCCGCAAAAAGCGTTTTATGGCTTATAAAATCAGGTAGCGCCGAGCGTTCGAGCGCGAAAGCCAGGCAGAACGATGTAACGACGAGATTCAACGAACAGTAAACCAGGTATTTTACCCAGAAAATTTTATCTATGCCGATAGGCAGGCTTTTATAAATCATTATGGCGCCGCCTTCGATTCCGAAGCAAAACAGCGTTGAATTCATTGCCGTAGCGTATATGGTGAATACCAGGAATGAAAAAATGCCCATATTGGCGAATGAAAAATCCATGTAAGTAAGAAGCAGAAACATCGCCGGCATTATCATAAGCGAATAAACGATCTGCGTATTTCTGAGGACTCCGAAAAATTCCTTTTTAAAAAGCGCGGCGAGCGGCGGCGATGTTTTAAAAGCGCGAAGGCCGCGGCCGGAAACCAACGATTTAACGGCCGCTTTTTCGGCTTCGACGCCTTTGTGGAAGCATGAAATAAAAAGACTGTATGAAATCAAAAACGAAACCGTTAAAAGCCCGGCGAATAAAAGAAAATAATAAGCGGCCGAAGAATAGCCGCCGCACGCCAGGCCGTGGATTATTCCGAGAAGCCATTTAGTGGGTAGCCATTCAAAAACGGGGCTTTTAAATATGCTGAAAAAAGAGAGCAATTTGACCTGGGTCATATTTAAAAGTTTAGAAGGATAATTCTGGACGACTATAAAAGCCAGAACGAAAACTACGCTGATGCACCATGTTATAAATTCCGCCGCGCGCTTCGAAAAATTCCGCGATATGATCAAAGTGAGAGCGAGGACCATAAAGGAGATCAGCATTTCAAAAGCTATAAAAAGCGCGGCGGCCGCTATAAAAATCCAGAACCCGCCGCCGAGCATGAATGCCAGGCCGAAAAATAAAGGCAGCGAGAAAGCTATATCGAAATAATTAAAAAAAATCATATCGAAAATTTTAGCGAAAAAAAGCGTCGCATTGTTTATAGGCAAAGGCGCGAGTTTTTCTATGAACGATGAATTGAAGACTGATTTCATGGTTACGAATAAATTGGCGGAAGCGGTGAATCCGAATAAAACGAATAACGCCAGCGCGAATGAGTTTAAAAGCGGAGTTATAGGAACATGTTTGGCCGCGTCTTTAAAAAGAGAAATCGCCGAAGCCGCGCTGCCGATGATTATAAGCGGCGACATCAACAGTAAAACCCAGAAAATGGTGCGTTTTTTGTCGTATCTGAGCAGGTTTATTATCTCCAGCAGGCTGTATTTTGCGAGTATAAGGAATTGTCTCATGGCCGGTCCGGTTACAATTATTAGGGACGTAATCGCCCCCGGTTTCTTTATTGAAACATAAGGGTCTTTTTCATATCGTAATGGGTAAAATATTAAAATTAAGTTAAGAGTTTAGAGTGGAGAGTTGAGAACTAAAGGACTTTTGGAAATTTCGATAAGGCGTTTTTAATATTTTATATATAAAGCTCGCAGGGCGAGCCCCAGCCTTAACTATTCACTATCCACTCTACACTATTCACTAATAAACTTACTCATATGAAATGAATAAGAGCCAAATATAATTATATATCCGGCGATGCGCAAAGTCAAGATAAAATATCGATTTTCTCTAATTTTATTGACTTTGCGGGCGAGTTTTGATAAGATAAAAAGGATTTCACGCCCGCTTATAACGCGAGTTGAAGATTCAAAAACGATCGAGGAGCTTTTAAAATGAAAAATATCGCTTTACTGATAACCGTTTTAACGCTATTTTCAATTTATGCGGGCCCGGCGGCCGCCCAGGGCATAAACGGCGGCAAGCCGCCGATCGAAATCAAGCCCGGGACTTTTGAATTTTTTATGAAAAACGGCCTCGAGCAATTTTCAAAAAATAATTTCGACCAGGCGATAAGCGAATATGAAAAAGCCCTTAAAATAAGGCCGGCCGATGTGGATGCTCTTTACAACATGGGCCTTTGCTTTCAGTATAAAAAAGACAACCAGGCCGCAATGCGCTGCTATGAAAAAGCCCTTGCCGCCGATCCGCGCCACTACGCGGCAAATTTAAACGCCGGAATCGCTTCGGACGATATGGGTAAAACAGGCGACGCGCTTACGTACCTTTTGAAAGCGGCGTCTCTGGAGCCCGGCCGTTTCGAGGCTTATTACAACCTTTCAAATATATACCTCGCCCAGAAAAAATATGCCGAAGCTATAGACGCCTGCCGGCGCGGGCTGGCCGCAAACCCGGTCCACGACAGGCTGCATAACAACCTCGGAAACGCTCTTTTTAATACGTCGAACGCTCAGGAGGCCATCAAATGCGCGCAGACGGCGGCGCTTATAAACCCTAAAAACGAAACCGCTTTTTTTAACCTCGGCACATATTACGAGAAGGCCGGCGAACCCAAAGCGGCGATGGAAAATTATAAAAAAGCCCTCGAGATCAAACCGGACCATTATGACGCCCAGCTCAATCTGGCCATACTCGAAGCGGAATCCGGCAATTTAATATCGGGCGAAGCAAGGCTCGCTAAAAATAAGCTTCTCAACCCCGCCGACGCCAGGGCTTATTATAATCTGGGCGTCATATACAGCATGAAAAACGAAAATCAAAAGGCGCTCGCCGAATTTAAAGCCGCTCTCGAACGCGACGCATCGTATGCGGCCGAACTGGAGCCCTATATAAAACAGCTTTCAGGCGGAAAATAACTCCGTTTAATTTTTATATAATGGTTGAAAAGGATTGATGAATAAATGAAAAAACATATCGGGAAAACCGGTCGCTTATTGGTTATCGTTTTTATCGTTTCAGCTTTTCTGGCCGGAATTTCGGCTTTCGCGCCCCGCTTAAACGCTCAGCCTAACGTTCTCGGCGACGCGATGGAGCTTATGAACTCGCAGAAATTCGGCGAAGCCAGAAAAATGCTAAAAGAGGCCATTCAGAAAGACCCGGCCAACGAGCTTTTATGGGTTTCATACGACAGCTGCGTTAGAAGCGAAATGCTGTCTAAAAGCGATTCGCCGCGGCCTGTAAATAATTCGGAACCTCCGGCGGAAGCCGGGCCTGACGCGGCGGCGGAAGTTAAAGCCTCGCCCGGGGCGGCCACTTCGGAAGCGGCCCTCGCCGGAAAAAATAGCCCGGCGCCGACGGAAAAGGATATAGACTGCACTATTCTGGAAGCCGATTTTTCCGGCGGAACGGCGGCCGGCGATCTGGCGTGCCTGCTCAACGAAACGTTCAAATTCGTTTCAGTGGACGGCGATTCTTTTCTCATAGCCCGCCCCAAAGATAAAAACGCCGGAGTATCGTTTTCATTTAATATTTCTAAATTTCCAAAAAAAGTTAAACTGATCCTCAACCACAGGCTGGTGAAAAAGGACCGTTTCCTTTCAGCAGCCCCTCTTCTGATCGAGCTTAACGAAAACAAGGTAAACTACGATTCCGTCAAACTCGGCAATAAGCTCGATTCCACGGAATACGATATAACCAACCTTTCCAAAGCCGGAGCGAACATACTTACGCTCAGCGTCGAAAATTCCAGGTTCGCATATCTTTTGAAAAATGTAAAAGTGATGCTTTACTTCAAGGATTAGATTTTCAGCGATTTAGCGGCGTCGCGGATTTTTTATTTTATTTCTATTACCGCGTCGAGGTCGCTTTCGAAAGCCGGTTCGATAGTGGAATAAAAAGAGAAAACAGTTCTGGACTTTATCTTATAGTCGCAATATTTATAAAGTTTTATTTTATAACCGCATTTCTCGGACTCGCTTAAATCGCCGTGCGGGGAAATAATTACGCTCTTTCCGGCGAGAGCTTCTTTAAGATTTTTTTCGCCGACGATAACGGCTGGCGCGATAGCGGGGCCAAAAATTTTTGAAAAAAGCGCCAGAGCTTTTTGATCGGCTTTTTGATCGGCGCCGGAAATGTAATACCACTTTATGTTTTTAGCGAATTTTCTCGAATTCATAAGCACCGACAGATATATCGAAAAAATTTCTCCGGCCGGGCATTTCGCTAAAATCTGCTTTTCGCGCGAAGGAGAAAACGGCAGGGCGGCGTTTTTGATTTTTTGAATGCCCGCTGATGTTTTAAGGCGCTTATTGAGAAGCTTTATTATCAGCGAATCTATATTGTCTATGACCAGCCTTAGCTTTTTAACCGCGCTCTGCATGGATTTCACCGTCCCTTTAATTTTTGACCGTTTAGTTTACATTATGTAAAATAATAACTTTTTATCTGTTGACAAATAATCCTCTAATATGTTACATTATGATTCGCGAATAGTCAAGAGCATCGATTATTATTTCCGCCATTTTCCCAAAAAGTTTTTTAAAAAAATGATTTTCCAGGACGTCTAAAAGGCGTTTTTTTATTTTGAGTTCAATTTTTTCCAAGGAGCACGTTTATCAAAATGAAAAATTTTATGCGGGGCTTATTAAAAACTTCACCTCTTGTTTTAATTTTTGTTTTATCGCTTCTATTTACCTCCGGAATTCTTTCGGCTCAACCTGCCGTTAATTCATCGGAGAAAAACCTTCCAGAACGGGGCAAAGGCGGCTCCGAAACGGCGCGCGTAAAACAGCCCGACACTGCCGAAATTTCATTTTTCGTAGATTTCGAAGAAGATAGCTTTGAAGACTCGCTGATTTCCGATCCGGCCGCATCCGCGGAGAGCGCCGAAATTTACGCGGCGCAAATGACGCCTGAAGTGCTCGTTTCTGAAGGCGCCATAGATTACGAAAAAATAATGAGCTTCGCCCTCAGCGGATCGCGAGATATAAAAAAAATAGGCCTCAATATCAAAAACACCGAAAATTCCCTTCTGCTTGACGAAATCGCATACAAACCCAATTTTTCGGTTTCCGTAGATAACGACCATAACTATAATTACTCGCTCAGCCAGAAAGTGGCCGACCTGGTAAACCTTTCCGTCACAAAAAAAGATAACGTAAAACAGAGTAACGATTCGAGCGTTAATTATTCCATGTCGCTCGATTTGAGGCGCCTCGACGACAGCGACCTCACACTGGCCCGCCTTTCATGCAACCGCGACCTGCTCGGTTACGTTACCGCGCGCGAAAATTTCAAACTCCGCGTCATACGCCAGTTTTACGATCTGGTCCTGTCCGTCGAAGAGTATAAAGTTTTAAGCAACTCCTGCGACCGCTGGCGCGAAATGCTCGATTACGCAAAGTCTAAATACGAGCTCGGGCTCGCCAATAAAATAGACTATCTCAACGCCGAAGTGAACCTGGCCAGCGCACAAAATGCCCTGCTGCAGCAGGAACAGAACATCCAGACGCAGAAGGAACAGTTCTTCGACCTTATCGGCTTCAAGCCGGCCTCGCCTGAAAGCTACGAAAACAGCCTGCGCTACAATATCTCGTTCGAACAGATGGCCACGTCCGAAATAGAAAGCATACTTTCGAATAAAGATAAAAAATGCGTCAGGGAAGACGTCGAAGCCGAAAAAGTTTCCCTGCGCATGGCCCATATCAAATACCTGAAGGCTAAAAAGCACGCAGCCCCTAAACTCAATCTGAGCATTATGAAAACCGAATATGAAAACGCCGCCCGCGAATCAGATTTCAGCTCTTCACTCACGTACCGCTTCAATATGGGCCGTCAGGAGAACGCCGTTTCGGAATGGGTCGAACGCAACAATTACGAGCTTAAAAAGATAGCGCTCGACGAAATGGAAACCGGCGTAGCTATCGAGCAGCGCGACGCTCTCAGGAAGATCGAATATATCGAAAAAGCTTATGAAATCGCTTCTAAAAGCCTGCGTCAGGCGTACGAAAACTTCGAATTTTCCAGGCTGAGCTTTCAAAAAGGGCTCATATCCAACATCGATTTGCGCGACGCCCAGGACAAGCTCACAAGCGCGAAGCGCAGCGTGGTCTCTCTTATAATTCAACACAAACTGGCTTGCCATAAATTTTATTTCGCCATGGGCAGAGACCTTTAACATTTATTTAAAACCTTGACGTTAAGGATTTTTATGATTATACCCAACGGCAGAAAAAAACTCGTTTATACCGCGGCGGCTTTTATGCTGCTTTTAGCCGCAGGCTGCTCCATCTATCCCGAAAAACTGCTGTCTTATTTCGGCGCCTCGAAACCGGCCGTGTCGGCCATGCCGTATGAATATAGAATTTACCCCGTCAAAAAAACGCCCTGCGACGTTACTCTTAAAACTTCGGGAAAACTCGAATGCATCAACGAACTAGGCATTTCCGTCCCCGACGGCATCTGGGGCGCGCGCATCGAAAAACTCGCCGCGGAAGGCAGCATAGTCGAATCGGGCGAGGTTATATGCTCGCTGAATACCAGCGCCATAGAAGAAAACCTGAACCGTGCCATGACCGAGCTCAGCAATTCAGAAAACGAACTCGAAGATTTCAAGATGCAAAACGAACTCGAAGACATGAGCAAAAAAACGGAGCTTGCCAAAAAAGACCTGCAGTACGAAGTGAGCCTTTTTAAACTCGGCGAAATCAAAAAAGGCGCGGATACGATCGAAGTGGCTATCAGCAAGATCGGCATCGAAAAAAACCGCGCCTTCATAGAGAATTTTCAGTCCAAGTTAAAATCGCAGGAAGAACTCCTTAAAAAAGGATTTTTGAGTTCTTTCCAGTTCGGCGAACTCGAACTAGACTACCAGCGCAACCTTCTTGAACTCGAGCAGAACTACAACAAGCTGGAAATGCTCGACGAGCTTCCGCTGGCTGAAGAAGTGAAAAAAAACGAGACCGGCGTGCTGAAACTTTCTTTCGACCGGAAACTCACGGCGAAAGAGCATGAAACCGCCGCAAAACTCAATACCATAGAAGAAGAAAAGAAAGAACTCAATATAAACGAAAAGAAACATAAAGTGCAGCAGGCGCAATCCATGATAGATAAAGCGCAGGTGAAGGCGCCGATTTCCGGCACGCTGCTTTATTCCAACAGCTGGATAGGCAAAACGCGCGTCGGTATGGAAGTGTGGTCGGGCCTCGATATACTCAAAATAGTCGATCTTAAAAATATGAAAATAATAGTCAAAGTCAACGAAAAATATATCGACGAATTCAGCGAGGGTTCGGGCGCTAAAATATCGCTCAGCTGCGATCCCGCCAGGACATTGAACGGGTTCGTAAAGTCGGTCTCAAAACTGGCGAAGCTCAAGGACGAACGCGACCCTAAAGGGCCCAAGGAATTCGACGTCACCATTTATTTCAGCGAAACATCCGAAATAAAGCTGCTGCCCAATATGTCCGCCGACGTCAGCATCGTATGCCGCGCTTTTAAAAACGCAGCCAGGGTGCCGAAAGATTTCGCCGACGGCGGGCTCGTTCAAATAGTCTCTCCGGTAAAGCAAACCATTGACCTTAAAAATATTAAAAAACTCTCCGGCGCTCCGGCCGGAGCCGGCAAAGAAAGCGCGCCCGCCGGCGGCGGATTTATAATGGGCGCGGAAGACGAAAACTATTTTTATTTTTTAAACGATTTCGATGAATTCGGCGTTCTTATACCCGAAAAAGGACTTGATACCGTTGAAACGAAGATTTAACAATCTGGCGTATTTAAAACTCGCTGCCATTTTAGCCGCGCTCGTTCCGTTCGCGCTCATCTTCGCCTGCTCGCAGGTAAGCGTTACTAACGGCAACGGTTATTACACGCTGGAACCGGGCGAACTTAAAACATATCTGGAATTGCACGGCGTTATCGAATCGCGCGAAAAAGCCGAAATTTCGGCGCTCCATTCCGGAATAATCGAGTATTTGAAACCGGAAGGCGATTACGTAAAAAAAGGCGAGCTGATCGCTAAACTCGAAACCACCGAGTTAAAAGACATGCTCGAAGATCTCGTGCTGAACAAACGCATGATCGATATCGACTCGCTCGTCAAAGAAGACGAGCACGAGCAGAAGGTCATCGAAAAGCGCAACCGCAGCCTATACGAGGCCATCAACATGGACAAGAACAAGGTAATTTACAGGCAGCTTAAATACGGCCTCGACTACGACCGCAAAATAGAGCTCGAATACGAACTCGCCAACGCGCAGATCGAAATTAAAAATCTGGAAGGCGAACTCGGCGAAAAAGAAATCCTCAAATCCAGAGGCTTTATCTCGCAGGCCGAAATAAACGATCTCAAACAGCAGATATTTTCTAAAAAAAAGAGCTGCGAAGCGGTCGCGCTTAATCTCGAAAAATTGCTGCGCGGCGCCGATATCAAACAACTCGCCGAAAAGGAAACCGAAATAAAAAGCGACTCGCTTTCGGTCGAGCTTACGCAAAAAGCCTACGAAGTGTCTTTTTCCACCAGAGCCGCCATAAAAAAAGGCCTTAAAAACAGGCTGTCGAATATAAATAAAAGCATTAGCCGCCTCCAGACAATAATAGACGCGGTCTCGATCAAAGCGCCTATCGACGGCATCGTTATCTACGGAAAAACCTGGATAACCGAAGGCGAACGTGAAAAAGTCAAAATCGGAATAAACGTATGGCAGGGCTGGTCTTTTATGAGCGTGGCGTCGCTTAACGCCATGGACGTTCATTTCAGAGTCAACGAGGTGGACATTTCCAGGGTGAAAATAGGGCAGGCCGTCGAATTCAGCCTCACTTCCGACCCCGGAAAGATTTTGAAGGCCGAAATTTACGACATCGCCAACGTGGCCGCCGTTTCAGAAAGCGACGCCAACGGAGTGTGCAATATACTGGTCAAAGCTAAAATAGAGGGAGACGCTAAAAATCTGGATTTAAAACCCGGCGTTTCGGTTAACGCAAGAATTCTTACCGGCGTGAAAAAAGACGCGCTCTTCATCCCTCGCGCGGCGCTCATCAACGGCGATTCGGTAATGACCGCCGCCGGCGAATTGAAAAAAGTGGCGACCGGCGTTTACGACCTGTTCAATATCGAAGTGATTTCAGGACTCGCGCGCGGCGATAAAATAACGGCAAGCGGAGAAACCGCGCGGCGCGAGCGGACGCTGAGCGAATTTCATACGGCGTCCAGAGGCGGCATTGCGGATTTCATAAAAGAAATGGGCGAGCTGGCGCCTTCGAATAAAACTAACGTTTCAGTCGCATTTTCCGGTAAAATCAATAAAATCGTCCCCGAGGGGACTTTTGTTGAAAAAGGTTATGAAATCGCCCTCATCGACGTTAAAGAACGCGAAGATAAGCTCAAGGAAAAGCAGCTGCGTGAAAAAGTCCTCAATAAAGAGAAGAAGATCATTGAAGAACGCGCGGCGGCGGATATCCGCGCTATCGAAAATAATATAAAAATTAAAAAAATAGACCTCGAAATCCTCCAGCTGGATTATGAAATCTTAATAATGCCGTTGAAGAAACAAAAACGCAAAGAGTTTGAAATATCGATCAAGTTATGCGAAAATTCTCTAAAAGGCACCGAAAACGAATTCGAACTTAAAAAGGAAATGGCTAAAAAAGGCTATATTTCCGCTAACGAGATAAATAAAATAAAGGTCAGCCTCAATAAAGCCAGGGCCGCTCTCGACGTGGCCCGATACAGATACGATTATGAAAAATCGCTCCCGCTGCCCAGCCAGGTGGCGAAATCAAAAATGGAGCTGCAGAAGGCCAAACTGGATTTCGAACTGGAACAGTTCAAACTTTCGAAACGACGGCAGAAACTCGGTTACGATCTTGAAAAAAAAGGAATCGAAATAAGATCCAATAATTATTCGCTTAAAGAGATCAAAAAAATAGTCGAAGGCGCGAACGTAAAAGCGCCTATTTCAGGAACCGCGGTTTACGTTAAAAAATGGTCTTCCGAAGGCATGAAAAAAATTAAAGAAGGCGATATTACCCGGGAAAACATGACCTTTCTGGAACTGGCCAATCTCGACAGCTTTTACATAAAAGCCAGCGTGCCCGAAGAATATTTCAATAAAATCAGGGTCGGACAGCCGGTAACATTTTACCTGCCTTCGGCGCCGGATAAAAAATATCAGGGTAAAATAAAGTCTATCGGCCTTTTTGCAAGAGAGCGCGAAGAAAGCGATATGTTTTCGTTCAACCGCGGCGAGGCGGTTACTGAAGCGCCTAAATACTTCGATATCGAAATCGAGACCGGCGAGAAAAACCCTAAATTTCAGCCCGGCATTTCAGTGAATTTTGAAATACCTCTCGAATCAAAGGCCGGCGTCATCGTTATCGACCGTAAATTCTTGTTCAAAGACAGGGAAGGCGATTTCGTATATTTGAAAAACGGCGTCAAACAAAGAGTTAAGTGCGGAATAAAGAGCCTCGAAGACGTCGAAATAACCGAAGGCCTTAAAGAAGGTGACGTAATTGCTTATTGAAATATTGATAGACGGCATTCTCAATTTCTGGCGAAATAAACTGAGAACGTTTTTAACCATGCTGGGCATTATTTTCGGAGTGGCGGCCGTTATCGCGATGCTCGCGATCGGAAACGGCGCTAAACTCGAAACGGTCCGCCAGATAGAATTATTCGGCGCTACCAATATAATAATACGCCCCGTTACGCTCAGCAACGAAAAGCTCGAGCAGGCTATCAGAAAACTTTCGGAAGGCCTTACCGTGGCCGACGCCGATTATATCAAAGAAGTGCTGCCGTTCGTCGCCAACGTCGCCTCGTCGTTCGAAATGAAAGAAGCTAAAGTCAAATATAACTCGATCGAGCCTAAATCCAACGTGGTCGGCATCGACGAAAATTACGCCCGCGTCGTCAATCTCAAACTGGCAGAAGGACGCTTCATCGATTCGCTCGATCTTAAAAATTACAACAGAGTATGCGTTATCGGGCCTAAAATAAGAAAAGAGCTTTTCTTTAACGAACCCGCCATAGGCGCGGTTATTAAAATCGATAACCAGCAGTTCAGCGTTATCGGCGTTACCGAAGAAAAACTGGCCGAAAAAGGCTCCGCTTCCGAAAAAAAACTCCAGATTAAAACGCGCGACGCCGAAACGGATATTTACATACCCATAAGCGTATCGCAAAAGAAATTCGCCAGGCCCGTCAAGCAGGGTGAAACGCACTCTAAAATGCTTTATAACGGCGTTTCGGAACTTTACGTGGAAGTCAAGTCGACCGACTGCCTGGCGTTCGCTAAAAACATGATATCTTCGATTTTAAAACGCCGCCACTTCGGAGTGGACGATTTCGAAATTATAGTTCCGCTCGAAGTGCTCGAACAGAGTAAAAAAGCGGTAGAAATATTCAATCTCGTCATGGTTTTAATCGCAAGCCTTTCACTTATAGTCGGCGGTATCGGCATCATGAACATCATGCTCGCCACCGTCACCGAAAGGACACGCGAAATAGGCCTCAGACGAGCGATCGGAGCTACCGCTAAAATCATACTTTTCCAGTTCGTGGCCGAAGCCACCATTATATCCGTCATCGGCGGAGTTATCGGAATATTCTGCGGGCTGGTTATAAGCTACGGCGTTTCGTTCTACACCGGCTGGAGCACCTATACCACTGGCGGCTCGATCCTGCTGTCGTTTTCATTTTCAGTGTTCACCGGCATATTCTTCGGATACTATCCGGCCTATATAGCGTCGACTAAAAACATTATCGACGCTTTAAGATACGAATAAAAATATAATAATACTCGTTTCAGGGTGATAAAATGAATATCAAAGATAATTTAAGTTATGTTAACCAGAAAATCGCAGAGGCGGTTCGAAGGAGGCGCGAATTTTTCGGGCGCGGCGGAAGCGATGAATGCGCCGCCGGTTACGATGTCATGGTCGTGGCGGCTTCTAAATACGTCGGCGCACAAGCCATTATAGACGCATGGGATGCCGGCGTCAGAGTTTTTGGCGAAAATAAAATACAGGACCTCAAAACTAAACACGAATATATTAAAAATCACAGGCCGGATATCTTAAAAGATATCAAATTCCACGTAATAGGCCATCTGCAAACCAATAAAACGCGCGACGCCGTCGCCTGCGCAACTATGATCCAGAGCGTCGATTCTATCAAACTCGCTCATAAGCTCAACGAGCAATGCGAAAAGGCCGGTAAAAAAATGGAAGTGCTCATAGAAATCAAAACGTCTGAAGAAGAATCCAAAACAGGCATACGGCCTGAAGAAGCTATGGAACTCGCTTCGGCTGTTAACGGCTGCGGCGCTCTCGTGCTGGCGGGAGTTATGACCATGGCCCTTTTCGATGGAACCGCCGACGAAATACGCGCCTGCTTCGATAAAGCATATTCTTTTTTCAAGGTTCTTAAAGATAAATACGGCCCCGGCTGTAAATACCTCTCAATGGGCATGAGCGAAGATTTCGAACTGGCAATCGAACGCGGCGCCAACATCATAAGGCCAGGCCGCATACTTTTTAAGTAAACCGCTTTTTAACGCTTTTTTGATAAGGGAAGGCGAGGTGCCGAAGGCCCCTCCCTTCCCTTAAAAACCCTTCCAACCCCGAATTCGCCTGACGCTTTATTTTTGTGGATTGCCGGCTTTTCTGCAGTGGCTTTAATTTAATTCAGTTATGATCTTTTCGGCAACTGCCTCAAATTTCTCCACTGCCTTTCGTTCGTTTGCAGACGCGCGCTTACGCTCGCGTCTGCGCTGCAATAATGGCTTGCTGGTTAGCCAAGATTATGGTTTTATAACAGGCTTTGGAGTTAACCAGCCTATAAAAGTGCTTTCAGGTCTTAATCCATTGTTTAAGTTGTCTTTAAGCTCGTAGCAGGGGCCAGACAAAATTTTTGAGGGGTGTAGCGGAAGCGCCGGAGCCCAGGGAGGGGCGGTAGGCGCTGAGCTCAAGCGGCAAAAATCCCGGAGGGATTTTAGAACGCGTCCCCGAAAAAACTTGTCTGGCGCCCTGCCCAATACTACCCGCTTAAAATGCATTCTTAAATATTTTATAAAAAATAAAGCTCGCAAAGCGAGCCCCAGCCTTAACTATTCACTATACACTATACACTATTCACTGATAAACTTACCCACATGAAATGAATAAGAGCTTTTTTTATATGCAACGTTAATGATAATTAATAATATGCCGATACTATTGTTTGAAGGAAGATTATGTTTTACACTTTGAACGAAATAGTAGTTATAATTTTTAAAACCGTCGAAGTTATGATATTGTTAAGAATATTGACTTCATGGATATCGATCGGACGGGGGACCTTATTTACGAACTTTTTGAGAGACTTCACCGATCCGGTTTTAAAGCCGTTCAGAGTGGCGCTGCATCTGGCTCCGGGCATGGGCCTGGATTTGTCGCCGATAATAGCGCTTTTCATACTGTACCAGATCGAAATGCTGGTGCTTAATTTATTGAGACTTTAACTATTTATTAAAATAAAAATTAATCTTTATTAAACGAAAAAAGGGGATGTGTGTTATGAGATTAACGCCTTTAGATATCCAGCAGCATGTATTTCAAAGATCTTTCCGCGGCTATGACGAAAACGACGTCAACGAGTTTATAGCGAAAATATCTAAAGAATATGAGGTGGTTTACGCCGAAAACCGCAATCTGACCGAACAGGCCGAACGCTTTAAAGCCCAGCTCAAAGATTATCTCGAACTCGAAAAAACGCTCAAACAGACTCTGGTGTCTGCGCAAAGGACTTCTACGGACCTGAAAGTCAACGCAGAACGCGAATCCGAACTTCTTTTAAAAGAAGCGGAACTCCGCGCCGAAAAAATAATCGAAGACGCCCGCGTGGAAGCGAAAGAACTAATGCGCGAAATTCAGGAACTCAAAAAAAATAAACGCGTTTTGAAACTCGAAATGAAAAACCTGCTCGAATCCTTCGCTGAAATTCTAAGGTCCGACGAGGAAAATAATAATAAACGCAGCGCAAGGCTTAAAGCTAACGAAGAATAAATAATAAAAAGCCATAAAAAATAAATAAAAAAGGGCCGTCCGGCAAGACGGTCCTTTTTTATTTTAATTTTTTTATATTAATTGTATTGAATATTAACGAGGTATATGGTATATTTATGTAATAGTTTAAAAACATGCGTGGTAAAGTTTTTTATTATATAAAGTCACTTTTCAAGGGATGTTTATGAGAAAACAGATAGTTCTTCCCGATAACACTCGAGTGAGGCTCAAAAGAGCCGAATTGAGCGACATCGATCAAATTCTTAAACTTTACGATATTGTTTACTCTTCAAAATATACTCTGCCGGAAGCCACCCAGAAAGAAGCCGCCGCGGAAAAAATTGCAAGCGATGATTGCAGATGGTATATCTGCGTCAAGAAAAATCAGGTGATCGGGTCCGTAATTTTTAGAATCGACGAAGCTAACAGACTCGGCAAAGTTTACGCCGCGGCCGTTCATCCTGAATATCAGGGCAAAAATATAATGCATTACATGGTAAAAGAAGTGGTGGAAGATCTTTGCAATATAAGCCGCCTTTGCGACGCCATATACGCCACCACCAGAACGGTTTCTTTCGCGTCGCAGATAGTGCTTGAACATATCGGCTTTATAAGCCTGGGTATTTTTCCTAACGTGCGCCGCGTACAGAAGCACGAAAGCCACGGGCTCGAAGTTTTTTTCTCCAAAACCGCTTTCGAGAACCGCCTCTTAATGCCGACCCTTATTCCCGAACTCAAAAAATTATACAGGATCGCGCAGGAAATATTCTCTTTCGAAGACGCTCTTATACTCGATAAACTCGAAGATGTTCCGCAGGAAGATACGATATGGTTCATTTACGACGATAACGCAAAAGAAGTAGAGCGCGTTTACAACGAACACCTTTCTTCCGAAGCCAATAAAATGTCGGGATTTTTCCCTTTCCACGCGCCTAATATGCGCTTCTACTCAAAAGACCTCAAAAACGAAATATTCTGCAACATGAACCGCCAGGACGGCCATATGGCGATAATCGCTTTTAAATGCGAGGCGCGCAACTTCACCAACCTTCTCAACTCTTTCTGCCGCGCGGCTAAAGCCGTGGCCGGCGCCGAATACGTCGAACTTCTGGTTTCCGCCTTCGATCCGACCATGCAAAAACAAGCGCTGGAAGCCCGTTTCCTTCCGTGCTCGTATTTTCCGGCCATGAGGCAGAACTCCAACGGCGAGCGCATAGATTATATGGCTATGTCGCGCTCCTTCGTAGGACTCGATTTCACCGAAATTCACCTGGTGAAAAACAACCAGAAATTCCTGGAAGCTTTCATGGAATGCTGGTACAGCATGGTGCTGCGCTTCAACAAGCCGTTCGACGAAGAGCCGGGCATTTTTCAAGACTGATAAAAACTTAAACGATATAAGGTGGAGTATGCCTTTAAAGAAAAGTTTGTATAATTTAAAATCGCCTTTCTTATTCGATGAAACGGCTTCAGCGCTGTTTTTCGACGCCATGAAGGAAGCTTTTATAAGCCATTACAACGGCTGCGCCTTTTACCGCCGGCTCTGCGACGATAAAAAATTTTGCGCTGACGATTTAAGAGAATTCAACGATATTTACCGCATACCTTATATTTTCGTAAATACGTTCAAAGAACGCGAATTGATATCCGTGCCCGAAGAAAAAATAAAGCTGGAACTCACTTCTTCCGGCACCGGCGGCCAGAAAAGCAGGATCGTGCTCGATAAATTATCCCTCGACCGCATACTTAAAATAGTGCGCGGCGTTTACGGCGCCCTCGGAATGGTGGACCCTGAAAACGAAGTCAATTATCTGTGCTTCACATACGACCCGCGCGTGGCCAAAAATCTGGGTTCCGCTTTTTCCGATAAGGCACTCACATCGCTCGCGCCGGCTAATGAAATATATTACGCCATTCAGTTCGATAAATCTAAAAACGACTTTTTCTTGAACGAGGAAGGCGTTAAAAATCAAATATTAAAATACTCGCGCGATAAGAAACGACCTATAAGAATTCTCGGCTTTCCGGCGTTCATCTATAAAATACTCGCCGAACTTAAAAATGAAACCGGCAGGACTTTTAACTTCGGCGGCCGCTCATTCGTTATGACCGGCGGCGGCTGGAAGGGCGAGGCCGATAAGGAAATAGAAAAACACCGCTTTAAAAGGGAAGTCGGTGAAATACTCGGGATGCCTCCGCAAAACGTCCGCGATCTGTTCGGCATGGTAGAACACGGCATTCCTTATGTTGAATGCTCTCATTCTAATATGCACGTTCCGGTTTACAGCCGCGCGCTCGTGCGGCACCCGCTTTCACACCGCGACCTGGGATACGATTCGGCCGGAGTTCTTCATCTTTATACGCCGTATATAAATTCGGTGCCTTCCATATCTCTTTTATGCACCGACAAGGCGGTTTTAAGAAAAAACTGCGCCTGCGGAATCGAAGGCGATTACATAGAGCTTCTGGGCCGGGGCGGAATAACCAAACATAAAGGCTGCGCGGTGCACGCCGCGGAGCTTCTGCTGAATAAAAAATAGTAAAAACGATCCGCGGGGTGAAAAGATGTCTGACGCATATATCTTCGGTGAAATCATAAAAAATTTCGAACCATACCCGGAAAAATTTTCCGAAATAATAAAACAAGCGGCCGGTAAGAAAAAAAAGCTCGCCGCCGCGCCCATTAACGATATAATCAACGTGCTGGACTCGGTTTCAAGAGCGTGGGCCGATAAAGGCTATCACCTCAGAAAAATAGCATGGGACTATCTTAAAGAACAGACCGGCTATTCCGACGAAATGCTCGAAGCCGGCTTCCAGACCATATCTTACATCTGCTCCAAAAAAATTCTGAACGAAAGGCTCGCGAGCGAACTCAACTGCGAGCACGCTTTTGAAAAGCTCGACCGGCTCTCCTACGATAAAAAATCGGGCGGCATGATCAAATTAAACCCGCTCGGAAATATACTTCACGTTTCGGCGTCTAATGTCTTCATTTCAGCTGTGGATTCGCTTGTTTCAGGTTTTATTACGAAGAACGTAAATTTTTTGAAGCTGAGCCATGCCGATATCCTCTTTCCCGTGCTGTTCGCGCGCTCCGTTCAGGAGATGGACGTAAATTCGGTTATGGCCGATTGCTTTTCGGTTTTTTATTACAGGGGCGGCGATGAAAAAACCGAAAAAATCTTCAAAGAATCCATGGACGCGGTCGTCGTCTGGGGCGGGGCACAGGCCGTAGCTGCATGGCGCGCCGGCGTTTCAATAAAAACCAGGCTTATAGAATACGGCCCTAAAATGAGCTTCGCATTCGCCGACCTTAATACCGTTAAAACCATTAGCGAACTCGAAACCCTCTGCGATAAGATCGCATCCGATATTTCAATGTGGGAACAGACCGCCTGCTCTTCGCCGCAAAACGTTTACATAGTAGAATCCGCGGCGCATAAAGCCGAAGAATTCTGTAAATTTTTATTTTACGCGCTTAAAAGAAAAGAATCGAGCCTGCCGCCTAAAACGCTTTCGCTCGACGAGCAGATCGAAATTTTAAAATTCCGCGAGAAAGCATACTCTAAATACATAGCCGGCGATAACACCAGGATATATTACGACGGCGATTCTATGCCCTGCTCCGTTGTCCTGAGCGATAATTCAGATTGCGAGCCGTCCGTGCTATTTCGAAACATAATTGTAAAGGCTGTAAGCGGCATTTCTGATTTTTACGAAGCGGTTTCCGGCGTCGGATTTTACCTGCAGGCCGTTTCCATAGCTATCGACGGTTCGCAAATTCCCGGCGCCGCCGAAAAACTTCACTCTCTGGGCGCGAGCCGCGTGCTCTCGCCCGGCAGGCACAGCGAACCCCTCGCCGGCGCGTCTCACGATTCAAAATATCTTCTCAACGACCTGGTCCGTTATTCGATGCTCGAAATCCAGGACGAAGAGCAGGTGCCCTTGCTGCTGAACAATATACCGCAGGCCGCTGAAATTTCCATGATCAAAAACATTCTTAAAAACGCATATTATGAAACCGAATATTACCGCACTGTAATCCCGCCTCAAATTCTGGAGCTTTCGGGCGAAGAATTTATCGCCGCTTTTAAAAAACTGCCGGCGCTCGGCAAAAAAGAAATTTATGAAAACTGCCTTCCGGATTCCACCGGGATAATTTCAGGCGGCGGCCTTGAAAAAGCTTATATTTTCGCGTCGGGCGGCTCCACCGGCGAAGCTAAATTTTCCGTGTACTCAAACGACGAGCTGGAGTATGTAACCGACGTTTTAGCCGATATTTACCGCGCGGCCGGTATCAGGCCGAAACACCGCACGGCAAACCTTTTTATCGCGGGAGGATTGTGGACTTCATTTATAGTGGCTAATATGGCGCTCGAAAAGATAGGCGTCACCAATCTTGCGCTGGGCGGCAATACCGATTTTCCGACCACGCTCAAATTTTTCAAAAAACTCCGCCCCGACGCCGTCGTCGGGCTGCCTTCCATTATCCTTAAATTCGCCGAATACTGCGAGAAGGAGAAGGCCGATATAAAAATAGGCCTGATCCTTTACGGCGGCGAACACATGAGAACCCCGGCGCGCGAATACCTTAAAAAAGTCCTGGGCGCAGAAGAAATTGTATCGGCCGGATACGCCGCCGTAGATTGCGGACCCGTAGGTTTTCAATGCTCTCATTTAAGCGGCGGAGCCCTCCACCATGTATTATCGGGTTACCAGCACGCCGAATTCATAACGCCGGAAGGCCGCGACGCGAAACCGGGCGAGGCCGGCGAAATAATCGTGACCAACTTGAACCGCTCCAGAATGCCGGTTATAAGGTTTCGCACCGGAGATATGGGCGCGCCGCTCGACTATGAATGCCCCTGCGGAAGAAAAAACCCTGTTTTCGAACTGCTCGGCCGCTGCGACGACATTCTCGTGGCCGGCGGGGCAAATTTAACCCCGCGCGATTTCGAGGACGCTATCGCGAAAAACCCCCAGCTTTCATCTATATTTCAGCTTATCGCTTTGACTAAAAACGGTTTCGACGCGCTGGAGCTGTTTTTGGAACTAAAAGAAGGGGCCGCGTTAAATAGCGAACAGACCGCCGCTCTTAAAGAAAAAATTATCGGCGATCTTAAAGCCGGTTCTTTCAAGGTAAAAACCATGCTCGAATCCGGCTGGCTCAGCTCTTTTGAAATTTTCATCCAGCCGGCCGGCAAAATCGAACGCGTAGAACGCACCGGCAAGGTCGTAAATATTAAAGATATGCGTAAATAAATGCTTATAAGAGGTTTGAATGAGCTCGACTAACGGTTACGAACGACTTATTAAATTCATAAAGGCCAATCCGGCCTTTATAAAAATTCTGGGCCCCGAAAAAATCGCCGGCGAAATAGATATGCTGGTTAACGGGCCGGGCGCGGAATCTATCGACAAGGTTGAATATGCCGAATTTCTTATATGCTCCGGCCTTTACGAAAGGGCCGCCGAAGCGCTTCACGGCATAATAGACGCCGACAGCGCCAATTACAGGGCGCATTACCTTCTCGCCCGCTGTTATTACATGAACGGCTCCCTCAAAGAAGCGCAGTACCCCATAATAAAATGTCTCGAAATACAGCCGAATTACGATGAAGGCCGCCTGCTGCTGGCCAGGATTTTTCTAAAAGCCAGGCAGTACGAAAAAGCCCAGAAACTTTTCGAGTTCTATCAAAATCATCCGCTGTATGGCGTTATAGCAAAGCTGTATATCGCCAAAGGCTATTATTACTCCGGCGGGTTCGAATCGGCCGCCGCATATCTGGAGTCGCTGCTTAAATCCGGCGAAAAGTCGCCTTTATTTCCGGCCATTTACGCCTATCAGCTTTCCAACGTAGAAAAGTACGACCGCGCGTTTTCCGTTATCTACGCCCACTCGCTGAGCGGCGAAAACGAAAACGCCCCGCGGCGCTATATACTTGATTTCATGACGGCTTTTTTATTTTCGTTCGCTGCCCGCTCCAATTACGCCGATCAATATCTGGACGAAGCTTTTTCCATTCTTAAAAAGTACGGCGACGACGTTTCCCGCATGAACGACCCGGTCTATGATCTTTACAGAAATTTCGCCATGGCGGCTTATTACATGAAAAAGCGCGATTACGAAAAAATGCAGCAATATGCCGAAAAAGTCTGCGGCGCCGGAAGCTCATACGAGTCCGAGGACTTCGCCGTCTTTGATTTCGAAGAGTTCAACAACATCTATTCGCTGGCGCGGCAGAATAAAAACAAATCCGAAGCGCTGAAGATGAAATCCGCGGGCTGCCTGCACATAAAATCCGCCAACCTTTCCAGCGCGGTTTTATGCTTCGAAAAAGCCGCTTCTTACGCCCCCGAAGACTTAGAAATACTGGCAATGCTGGGCGAAAGTTATGTATTGACCGATCAAACCGCTAAAGCGCTTAACGCCTATTCGGCGATCAAAAAGCTGGCGCCGGCCAATATAGACGCCTACAGGCGCACTTCCGAAATTTACATGGGCCTCGGCCATTACGATAAATTTATATCCGAATGCCGGCAGATACTCGCGCTGGACCCGGCCGATATTATTTCCAGATATTTTATAGGCGAATACCTTTTTAATAATTCCAATCTCAAAGAAGCCGATGAATTTTTGAAGCATATCGCCGTGCGCATAGAATCGGAACTCAAAACCAGCCGTCTGGAATCGCTCGCGCCGGAATTGCGCGAAATTTACGAAAAAACCTGCTTTATACTGGCCCAGATAGCCTACAGAGAAGGCAATAAAGAAAATACCATTATTTATCTCAACTCCGTCATTAACGTAAATCCCGAAAATGAAAAAGCGTTCGAACTGCTCAATAAATTAAAACAGAGCCGCCAGGACAAGCAGATAATGTTTCTGCTGCGCGAGGCTGATGAAAAAGAAGCTCAGCAGGACTACACCACCGCGATGCATCTATATGAAAACGTCATCGAAATAGACCCGCAGTTCATCGACGCCCATTTCAGGCTCGCTAAAAACCTCATAAGGCAAAAGAATTTTGACCGCGCGCTCTTCGAACTGGAACGCATATTCGATTACAATTATAAATCCTACGATAAAACGGCCGAAGTGTATCTTGCCATGGCGTTGATTTCTTATGAAATATCCAAAATAGACAAATGCCGCGAATCGCTTTACAGCCTCTCGCATATTTCATCCGACGCGTCCATAGCGCTTATGCTTTTATACCTGCATAAGACTTCTTTTTTGATATTCGGCGCGTCGCCCGATTTCAACAACCTGCTCGACGAGCTTATGCTCAAAAAACACGAAGCGCCCGACGATTTTATAAATAATTTTTCGCTCGGATATATAATCAATAATATTCCAGGATGGCTTTTCGAAGACCAGGCTATTTTCAAGGAATCGCTAAATGCGGCTAAAATGGCATTCGAAAGCGATACCGACGATATCTACGCCGCTTATTCATACGCGTTCGCGCTTGAAAAAGCCGGAGAAATCGAACCGGCATTCGAAATTTACACGCGCATCGCGTCGTTCGACCATAACGCCGGGCCGGAAGTCAATCATACCAAAGAAAAATATTCGCTTTTGAATAATTACCAGAATTATTCGATTTCATTTTATGATTTTAATTTGCTGCAGAACTTGAATCTCGTCAATTTCATAAGCGGGGCCGTCAATAAAGTGGCTTATTACGAAGAAACCAGAGGCAATTTCGAAGACGCGGCGCATTTCTATTCAAAAGCTTCGAAGCTCGATAAAGACAACCCGGCCGCCGCCATGAAAACTATAGACCTGCAGCTCAACGCGGCGCTGAGCGATAAAAACCTTAAAATATCAAAAGTTTCCGCCATGATAAAAAACCTGAAGAAAGACGCCGCCAGCGATACTTCCAGGGCCGATTTGAAGTTCCAGCTCGGCTACCTTTATTTCAAGCTTCCGGACGATCTGGACGTGCTCGGCTCGACTCTGGAAAACGTGGTAATGGAGCTGAAACACTGCGTGGCCATAGACAATAAATATATTCCGGCGTACGCGGTATTACGAGCGGTGTTTCAAAAAATGGGCGCCAAAGATAAAAAAATGTACGCGCTCGCTCTTGAAACCGTTAAAAAGGCGGCCGACTTCATAGATAATAAAAATCCATACCTGAACATCGAGTTGGGCGATTGCTACTATTATTACTACGCCCAGGACTTTAAAAACGACGCGCTCGAATATTATAAAAAAGCCGTGCTGCACAAGCCCGACTTCACCGAGGCGCATTTTAAAATGGCTTCCATTTACCGCATAAAAAAAGATTTTGAAAAAGCCATACTGCACTACGGAATTACTTACGATCTCGAACCCAACGGCGCGTACGCCCAGGAATGCAAAAAATCCATAGCCACCCTTAAAAGGCGGCACATGATAGAATAGCTTAATAATATTCGAAGGAGTATTTTAATGACATTAAATAATAGCCTGATGCCGCATTATCGCCAGGCGGCGCTTAAGTTCGCTTTGTTTTTCATAACGGCCGCTCTGGCTCTGGTTATGCCGGCCACGGAATCGTTCGCGGCCGCAGCCGCCCCTTCCGATCCCGCGGAAGAGTATATGCAAAAGCAGGAATATTCTAAAGCGGCCGAAGTTTATTCGAAACTTTTACAGGACGATACCGACAACGTTCATTTGCTTTTCAATTACGGCACTTCGCTTAACTTCGTAAACGAGCAGACGCGCGCGGTGGAAGTGCTTTCTAAATGCTCCGCGCTGCTCGAAAAAAAACTCGCCGCAAAGCACGACACCGTCGAAGCGGAACTGCTTGCGCACGTATATAACAATCTTTCAAAATGCTTCGTGAGCCTCGAAAAATACGACGACGCCATCAACGCCTGCCAGCTCGGGCTCAAAAGGTCGGCCGGGCTTTCGTGGCTTTATTATAACCTGGGTGACGCGCTTAAACAAAAAGGCGAGCCGCTGAAAGCGCTCGATAATTTTCAAAAGGCCCTGGCGCTCGATCCGTCGGATATTTCCTCGAGCCTTAAAATCGTAGAATGCCATTATACCATGGAAAATTTTAACGAAGCCGGTAAAATACTCACCGAACTCGCCAAATTCTATCCGGAAAACAGCGAAATACTTTTCAATCTAGGCTCTGTTTACTATAAGCAGAACAAAGCGGACGAAGCTATTAAGATATGGAAGGCGATCGCCGAACGCGAACCTGAATCTAAGTTCGGCCGGATTTCAAAAGACTGGCTGTCGGAACTTAAAGTGAGCGTCGATACGAGCGCTAAATTAATGGCTGAAACCATCGAATGCAAACTTATGAATTTTGCGTTCCTGAAGCCCGCTAATTTTTATGTCGCTAAATTTTCGGAAAGCACAGAAAATTCAATCTTTATGCTCAGCTCGCATATTTATGACGAAACCAATAAAAATACGGCTGAAATTTCGCTTTCGGTTTCGGCCCAGGCCCTCGCCGAGCCTCAGGACTATAAGCGTTTCGCTAAAGAATGGCAGAAAAACCAGGCTTCGAGCGGCCAGAATTTCGAATTGATATCTGAAAAAGAAATGAGCGTAGGGCGCGGAGCAAAGCCGGGGCTGATATGGGAGTATGGCGCTCAATACAATAAAGTCGGCATAAAAGGCGCCACGGCCGCGTTTATAACTAACGGATACGCCGTGCTGATATGGCTTAACGCCACGCCGTCCACATTCTCTAAAGCGGTAAAAGACTTCTACGGATTAATGGATTCATTCACAGATATCGGCGCAGCCGAGTGAGCTCAATCCTTCGAGAATTCCGCCTCTGATAAGCTTATTTTCGGACTTTTCTAAAAGGCCGAATTTGCAGCTGCCGCCCGATGCGGCAAGAAAGTATTTCAAATTTCCGCCGCCCGCCGCAATTTCAGCGCCGTCCAGTTCCGGGCAATCTATTTCAGAAGTTAACTTTCCGCCTTTGACGATCGATATCTTTTTTATGTCGCTTCTGATAAGCTTTATTTCCCCTTTATCCGCGATAATCTGAACGGGCCTGCCCTGCAAAGCTTCTCGCTGCGGCGTTGCGCTCACGATAACCCCGCTCTGGGCCGAAGCTGAATCGATAGAAAAAACCGTGCCGCTGGAGCGGTTATAAAATATAAAAACCGGACGCGGCGCGGAAGCGTCTACCGCAAAAGAATCGGCCGCAAGCGAGAAATCGCTTATTTTTTCAATTTTAGAATATGAAAGCCCGCCGGCCGCCATATAAAGCCCTGTGCGTTTCCCGTCGCGGCCGCCGGAAACCATATAGAGATTATTTTTAGCGTCAAAATATAAAAAAATTATATTGCCGGCGTCATGCTCTACGGATAAAACTGTTTGAAAATTGTCCGCAGTAAGCAGTTCTACTGTTTTTTTATTTTTTAAAGCGGCAGCTATCAACTTTTCGTCGGGGCTTTTAGCGATAGCGGTAATAGAGTCTTTTTCAGCGCCGTTTAAGCCGCCGCCCGCTGGAAACGATATTACCCTGCCGCTTATTTTTCTTTCTTTTTCATCGAAAATATAAATTTCGCGCTCATTATCGCTTATAAGCAATGTTTTTTGAATGTTTTTAAGGTTGATAATTTCGCGTGCGCCGAATCCCAGGACGCATTCGAACCGCTTTTCGGTTTTTATAGTATCGCCGAAAATTTTTACGTCATACAGCGAATAAACAGGCATCGAGCTTACCCCTGCCGCGCGAAGCGTAAAAGAATAATCCGGCGCAGGAGGCTTTGGAGAAGAAGTTGATTTTGAGATATTTTCAGCAACGTGTCCTGCCTTTTCGCCGTTAATACGATTTAAAGGCGGCTGGCCATAAATAAAAGCCAACAGGGCGCTTAACAATAAAATCGCTATATATATTTTTTTGATTTTTTTCATTTTTCACCTTTTTAAATTTAATTTTAAATTTATCGATAAAAATCTTTTGGCTAAATTAAGTTCTGCGGTCAGTATTGGTATAGAATATATCGGCTTTTATTCATTTGCGATTATATTGCGAAATTAAAAACAGGAGGCCTTTGAAAAAGCCTCCTGTTTTTATTAAAGTATTAAATTAGCTTTTTGCGGTAAGCTATATTATTCGTAGTTTTTGATCTGGATCTGTGAACCCGAAGCTTCGGCGCCGTCGTTAACACGGTCTGTGGATCCGGCTTCTATGAATATTGGGTTCTTATTCCTTTTTGCGCCGGTGAGATTGATATAATGCGTACCGGGAATTAATAACGCATTGTTAGGATTAGCGCTTGTCATACCGCTGGGAAATTTGATTACGATTTCTTTATTATCTGTGCCATATTTCCAGGTTGTAGCTAAACTTTTTAAAGAAGCGATTTCACTGCCGGCCGCATTAGCGTCAAGCGGTGTAGCATCAGGTCTTGCTGTGTTAAAAACCCTGAAGGTGTTAGCGCATGAGCCGGAACCTGAGCCGTCGGCGTCTGCCGTAGTTGAATTACCTTGTTTAACGGCCGAAAATGTGAATGCAATTTCTGAAGTCGTGGTTACTGTAGTAGTAGTGTTTGCCGTGGCTTCTTTGTTGAAATAAAGATGCAGAACATCATAACATTTATCAGCTTCTGCTGAGTCCTGGAAGTTACCGCCCTCCGGGTTAACTTCGAGTTTTGCGTCAACTAATGTGAGCGCGCCTATGTAAGGAACGAATATGTCGTCTTTATTGCTTGCGTGAGTTGCCGGCTGGCCGTCAGCATGTTTGCCGTCGGGACCTTTAGAATAAACGATGCCTTTTTTGTAGTCCTGCTCGTAACGGTTGCCCCAGGGGTCTTTCATTGTATCTAAGTTTGTTATGTATTTACCTTTAAGTTCTGACATGTATTTGTTCTGAACCGTGGTGCCTTCAAGCGAGTTGAACTTCTGGATTGCCTGAACGAAAGTATCGCAGTCCTGTTTTGCTTTGGTTTTCTTTGCGTCTTCGGTCATTGCCGCGAACTGTGGCAATGCGACCGCAACGAGGATACCGATGATGGCGATAACGATCATGAGCTCGATTAACGAGAAACCTTTCCTGTTTCTAAATAACATAAAACTCCTCCTTATTTTTTTGGGAACACTATATATTTTTTTGAGAACAACTTCTAACAACAAATAAATTAAAGGCAAGTTATGTGCCATTTTTTTCTGACCAGTCACCAAATCTTGCGTTTTTCTGAATCGCTTGATAGGCTTGCTATACTTAATACAAAATTCAGAGATAATTATAGCACACCTACATTAAAAAATGCAACATTTAAAAACAATTGCATAATGCAACATTTTTTTGTAGCATTATGCAACATTCGCAAATATTGCTGCGACATTAATATTAAAAATTGAAGTAAATCACTGAAGCACAATGATATTAGGCTTTTTGTTGCCCATGTAATTATCTATCATTGCATAATCCGGCGGCATGCCGTCGTATTTTTTTAGTTGGCAGCATGCTCCGGCTGATTCGGCGGCAGAACCGTCTTCGGCAAAGAATATAGGATTAGGATCGTTTTTGGAGCCGGTGATATTTATAAAAAAATTAGTTGTAAGCTGGCCAAAACTGCCTTCTGGAAAACGGCAGTATAGCTCGTCGCCCGGATAAGACAATTTACATTTGGCAATAAAATTTTTCTTAACGGGACTATCGCCCTTAAGAAAATTTTTAGGGCTTTTTTCATACCAGCGAAAAATTTTACCTGCTTTTGCATCGCTATCGGAAGATGAATTCCCGATATCATTCATCGCCGCAGTTGCAGGTGAAAAATCGATCTCTATTTCTCCGGTTTGAATCGGTTTTAACGAACGGTTGAATTTTAAAATTAAAATATCGAAAGCTTCCGTGTCGGGAAGGTTTTCAGGATTAACCGCAAGCATCGCACCAGTTAAAGTCAGCGGGCCTATGTACTGGATCGAGACATCGTCATTCCATGTTTTATCGCGTTTGGCAGAATGCTTTCCATCCGGCCCGAAAGATAAAACAATGCCCGCGCCGGTGTCTATTGCATAAGATTTTCCCCACGGGTCCCTCAGCGTATCAAGATTGGCGATATATTTGCCTTTCAGTTGAGAAAGGCTGCTCAACCTTGCTTTTTCAAGATTATTAAATTTATTGATAGCATCTACGATAACCTGACAATCCTGCTTTGCTTTAGAACGTTTTGCGTCTTCGCTCATTTTTGCGAACTGCGGAAGCGCTACCGCAACAAGAATGCCTATAATCGCTATAACGATCATAAGCTCGATCAATGAAAACCCTGATTTTTTAGAGGAAATAAACTTGTTTCTTTTCATGCACTTACCAAACTTTTTTTATTTTTTTATATCTATAAATTAATTATATCACAAGCATATGAATTAAGCAACGCAATTTTTTTAATGCATATTAATTATCTTATTCCTTAAGGGTTATATTATATTTTTTCAGCATCCTGTAAAGCGTGGAGCGGTCAATCTTTAATATTTCAGCGGCGCGGCCTTTGTGCCAGTTTGTTGACTTTAAAATATCTATTATATGCTGCCGCTCGATCTGCTCCAGCGAAGCGTCGGACATTTCACCGTCGCCGGATTTGAAATGCGCTTCGCCTGCCGTATGAGGCTGGCTTTCTCCGGCATGTTCGGCCGGAACGGAAGAATAAAAATCATTTTTATCGAAGTGGCTGATATTTATTTCATTGCCTCTGGCAAGTATCATGGCGCGCTCGATCATATTGGAAAGCTCTCTGACATTGCCCGGAAAAGAATAGTTCAGCATGAACGCTTTCATCTCATCGCTTATTTTCAAAACGTTTTTCTTGAATTCGCAGTTGAATTCCTTTACGAAGTGCTCCGCTATCGGAAGAATATCTTCTTTCCGCTCGCGCAGCGGCGGTATTTTGATCGGAAAAACATTCAGCCTGTAATAAAGATCTTCCCTGAAGGCGCCTTCTGTAATCATTTTTTGAAGATTCTGGTTGGTAGCGGCGATTATCCTTACATCGACGGTTATAGACTTGTTGCAGCCGACCTTTTCGAATTGCCTTTCCTGTATTATTCTGAGAAGTTTTGATTGCAGATTCAAGTTCATGTCGCCGATCTCGTCAAGAAAAATAGTGCCGTTATCGGCAAGCTCGAATTTTCCTATTTTGTCGCTCGTAGCGCCGGTGAACGCTCCTTTTTTATGGCCGAAAAGTTCGGACTCCAGAAGCGTATCTGGTATCGCGGCGCAGTTGATTTTTATAAACGGGTTTTTCTTCCTGTCGCTGCTGTTATGAATTAATCTGGCAACGAGCTCTTTGCCGGTGCCGGATTCGCCGGTTATTAAAACGGTGGTTTTGGAGTTGGCGACGCTCGTTATCATGTCTAAAACATTTTTAATAGCCGGACTGGAACCTATGAAATCCACTTCATCGGAATTGGACTTAAGCGACGCGTTTTCTTCGATAAGCCGGGTGTGCTCGAGCGCTTTTTTTATCAAAAGCTTGAGTTCGTCAGGTTCAAAAGGCTTCAATATATAATCGAAAGCCCCCTCTTTCATTGCTTCTACAGCGTTTTGAACGCTCGCGTACGCGGTCATGATTATAAGAGGCGTCTGGCTGTCTATTTTTTTCAGCTCGCTTAAAAACACTATGCCGTCCATTTTAGGCATTTTCAGGTCGGAAATAATGATTTCAGGCCTGGGACGAACGCTGGCGATCGAATATAAATCGCGAAGCTTTGCGAGCGCGTCGATGGGATCGGTAAAGTACCGCACTTCGTGCCCGTCTTCTTCAAGACAGAATTTTAACACTTTGCACATATTTTCTTCATCGTCGACTATAAAAACTAAAGCCATATTAAACCCCTTTCAATGGCAAATAAACAGCAACTTTTGTACCAATATTTTCAGCGGAATTAATTTCAAGTTTTCCGCCGTGCTTTTCGATTATTTGCGATGCGACGGCAAGCCCCAGGCCTGTGCCTTTTTTCTTGGTAGTGAAGAAAGGCTGAGTTACATTTTTTAACTGAGATTCATTAATTCCCGAACCGTTATCTTCTATCGATATCTTCAACGCGCCGCCAGTTGAATCTATTGAAGCGTTAACGGATACGGCCGGCCTGGGGCACTGCGCGCCTATGGAATCCACGGCGTTAAAAGTTATGTTTATAAGCGCCCTTAAAACCTGATCGTAGTCGATTTTAATTTTCAGCGAAGCGAAGGCTGAATCGTTTTTGCCGATTTCTATATTTTTATTTTCACTTACGGCGTATAAAGAAGTTTTTTCAACGACTTCGGTGAGAAGGTTCTGAATAAGTATCTCTGAAGGCTTTAACTCTTTATTTTTCGTGAAATCCAGAAGCTCGGAAACGAAAGTGTTAAGCCTGTCGATTTCTTTATTTATAAAAGACGCAAGGTCTTTTAATTTAGGCTTTTCATCCAGAGAATTTTCCAGCGTCGAAGCCGCTACCTTCATTATTCCAAGAGGATTTTTAACTTCATGGGCGACGTTGGCGGCAAGATGGCCGAGGGCCGCGAGTTTTTCTTTTTTAGCGAGCTCGGTTTGAGTGTTTTTCAGCTCTATAATGGTTTTTTCAAGCATGCTGTTGGAGCTGACAAGGTTATTATAAATTTTCGCGTTGCTGAAGGCCACCTGCGCCTGGTTTAATATAGTCGTTATCAGCTGGATGTCATCGTCGTTATATTCGTCTTTCATAAATTTATACCCAAGAAAATAAAATCCGAGAATAATATTTTCGTGATATACCGCGAAAATCAAAGAAATTTTAGCCTGAACCAAAAACTCGGAAAACTCGGCCGAGATTTTATCGCTTGAAAGATAATTGACGAACAACGGTTCGAATTTTTGAATATTTACGTTGATAGGATAAAGCTGCCTGAAGTATGAAATAACGTCGTCTATTTTTTGAGGCGCGCAGACGTTTTTATCGCCGTAAAGCACTTCTATAGCCGGCGAATTTGAAGAAAGATTATAAAACATAACGGCGTTCGATTTGAAAGTTTCGGCGAAAGTAAGGGCCACGAGATGAATAATATCTTGAAACTGCACGAGCGACGATATTTTTTGTGAAAAGTTCTCGACGATCAGTTTATAATTGAAAGCTATTTTAAAAATATGCGAATCGATGAAATTGCGTATGTAATCGACTATCGGCCGAAATATTATGGCGAAAAGGATGAAAAACAAAGCCATATAATAAATGGCGTAAATGTTATCGATTATCTGAAAATAATTGAACAGGTAAACAGTAAGAGCTATATAGGAAAAAACAAATATAAATAAAAAAATGGAATAGATGGTGGATTTTTTTAAAATATAAAAAATATTGGCTATTCTGACCTTTAAAAGAGCGCTCGCAATGAACGAAACTATTATCAAAGGCGATAAAAGCTTCAGTTTTTCCATGCCGGAATCATCGGCCATGCCTATAAAGCATAATAGGGCGTAGTTCATTACAAATCCGGAATATATAAGCGTGTACTGCATTTTTTGGTAATAACGGCTTATATACGGGTTCGCTGAAGAAGTATGGATCCACATTATTAAAAGCCTGACGCAGCAGAGAACTATGTAAAGATGCAGTACGCCGCGGGATTCGAATTTATAATAAGCGGCGTAAAACAAAGCGGCTGCGGAATAAAGCCCGAAAAAACGCAGCCATGAAATTTTATTTTCCCTGAAACTTTCAATAAAGTGAAAGTATAACGGCGGCAATACCCATATGGAAATATCGCTGAAGTAAGCGAGATTTTCGCTTTGAATAAAGTTTTGCCAGTAAAGCATGCTTACGAGATCTTTAATGAACGGCGAAAGTATTATAAGTATGAACAGCCTGTTAATTACAAGATTCGGCTCCCTGATGAAAATATAGGAGCCGAACGAATAGGAAATAATAAACGCTATAAACGGAATTATATTTTCAAAAATAAACATAATTAATTTTCACGCGGATCGAGCGCGTCCCTTAATATGTCGCCAAAAATATTGAATGACACTATCAACAGAAGAAGGAAGAATGACGGAAATAAAATAACCCACGGCGCGTTAAAGTCGTGTACGCCCGAATAAATCATCTGGCCGATCGTAGGAACCGAAGCGTCAGGCCCCAGCCCTAAAAATGTGAGAGAAGATTCGCTCATAATGGTCGTTGCTATTCCTGAAGTAAAAGCGACTATTATAGTGGAAGAACAGTTGGGCAGGATATGATGAAATAAAATACGCCAATCGCTGGCGCCATAAGAGCGGGCTGCTTCTATATACGGCATATTTATAAGCTGAATGGCCGAACTCCTGATAAGCCGCGCGATAGGCGCCCAGCTGACCAGAAAAAGAGATATTACGATAGTGGTGTAGCCCTGACCTATAGATATTGAAATCGCGATCGCAAGAAGAAGCGAAGGAAACGCCAGAGTAGAATCGATCAGCCTGGAAATTAAATTATCTATAAAACCGCCGTAGTATGCCGCTATTATGCCGAGAATCACGCCGATTACAAGGGCCACGCCCCTGGCTGCAAATCCTATATAAAGCGAGATTTTTATGCCTATAAGCGTCCGCGAAAATACGTCGCGGCCGAGCCGGTCGGTTCCGGCAAGATTAGAAAGATCCGGAGGTGCGAGAATTTTAGCCCGGTTGCTAACGTCTACCTTATGCGGAATAACATAATCGGATAAAACCGCGCAGATAAAAAGCGAGACGATTATGACCAGCCAGAAAAGGCCTTCTTTTTTATTGACTATCGTTTTCAGCGTTCGTAAAATGACGGCACCCCTGAATCAGTTGTTGTCAGGACTTAAGCGTTCTGCGGCTGCGCCTCTTCTAAAACCAGTTCCGCCGATTTAACCGGAATCAGGTCAAAAACAAGCTTATTATCGTCGAAGTCGATTTTTATCGTGACGTCTTCTTTAAATTCGCCTGCAAGAATTTTATTAGCGATTTCGTTATCGAGATTTTTCTGAATTACGCGTTTTAACGGGCGCGCGCCGTAGTGAATATCGTAACCGAGATTTGTAAGGTAGTCGATAGCTTTTTCGCTGACGTCGAGATTGATTTTTTTATTAGAGAGCCTTTTTTGAAGCTCGTTAATTAGATTCACGCATATTTTTCTGACGTGTTCAACCTGCAGAGGCTGGAAAACTATAGTGTCGTCTATTCTGTTAAGAAATTCAGGCCTGAACAGCTTGGGCAGTTCCACCATTATTTTATTTTTAAGTTTTTCGTATTCGATCTTTTTCTCTACTTCAACAAAACCTATTTTTGCGATGTCGGTAAATTCTTTTGCGCCGATATTGGAAGTCATGATTATTATAGTGTTTTTAAAATCTACCACGCGGCCGTGAGAATCGGTAAGGCGGCCGTCTTCGAGCACCTGTAAAAGTATGTTGAATATGTCGGGATGCGCTTTTTCGATTTCATCCAGCAGCACTACCGAATAAGGCCTGCGCCTGATGCGCTCCGTGAGCTGGCCGGCCTCGTCGTAGCCCACATAGCCCGGGGGCGCTCCCACTAGGCGCGAAACGGCGTGCCGTTCCTGGAATTCGGACATGTCAACGCGGATTATGGCCGTTTCGTTGCCGTAAATAAATTCGGCGAGCGCCTTGGCGAGTTCTGTTTTTCCCACGCCGGTCAATCCGAGGAATATGAACGACCCGTAAGGGCGGTTGGGATCGGAAAGGCCGGTGCGCGCGCGCCGAATAGCCTGCGCTATTGAATGTATGGCTTCTTCCTGGCCGATAACGCGTTTCTGGATATATTCTTCGAGTTTAATGAGCCTGGTAGTTTCGCGCTCCGTAAGCGTGCCTATGGGGATGCCCGACCAGCGCGCAACCACGGCCGCCACGTCGTTGGCGGTAACTACCGCCGATTCGGTTATCTGGGCCTTATGGGCTTCCCACGATGATTTTATGGATTTCAGCTTGGCCTGAAGTTCGAGATCGCGGCAGTGCATTTTAGCCGCGCGTTCGTAATCCTGCCTTGTTATGGCCTGCTCCTCTTCGAGCCTGACGTTAGCCAGCTCGGCCTCTATTTCGTGTATGTCGGGGGGCGTGACAAGGTTCTGCAGCCTTACATATGCGCCCGCTTCGTCTATTAAATCTATGGCTTTGTCGGGCAGGAACCTGCCTGAAATATAGCGCGCGGAAAGGCGGGCGGCGCTTTCGACGGCGTCGTCTGATATTTTTACTCTGTGATACATTTCATAACGGTCGCGCAGGCCGTGTAAAATCTGAATGGTTTCGCTTATAGAAGGCTCCGAAACCAGAATAGTCTGGAAACGGCGCTCGAGGGCCGTATCTTTTTCTATGTGTTTTCTATACTCGTCGAGAGTGGTGGCGCCTATTACCTGAAGCTCGCCGCGCGCCAGAACCGGCTTTAATATGTTAGCGGCGTCCATAGAGCCTTCGGAAGACCCGGTGCCGACTATGGTGTGGATTTCATCGATAAATAATATTATGTTAGACGATTCGCGTATCTCGTCTATAATGGTTTTAAGGCGTTCTTCGAATTCGCCGCGGAATTTAGCCCCGGCGATTATAGACGAAAAGTTGAGAAGAAGGACCCTTTTATCTACGAGAGTTTCCGGGACCTGGCCGTTTATTATCTTGATGGCAAGCCCTTCGACTATGGCGGTTTTTCCAACGCCGGGATCGCCTATGAGGCACGGATTGTTTTTAGTGCGCCTGGAAAGGATATGTATGACGCGGGATATTTCGTCTTCGCGGCCGATGACCGGGTCGAGCTTTTTCTGGACTGCTTTTTGCGTAAGGTCCACGCCGTAAATATCGCACATGGGGGTTTTGGAAACCGATATGTTTTCGCGGTTGGTTATGGTGGTGGCGCGGTGAGAAAGTAGTATGGGCCTGATTTTTTTCTGCACCTGTACTACGTTGACTTTTAACTTTGAAAATATGCGTGCCGCAATCCCTTCTTCGCATTTTAAAAGTCCGAGCAGTATGTGTTCGGGGCTTATAAAACGCTGTCCGAGCGCCTGCGCTTCTTCTACGGCGAGCCTGATTACCAGTTTTGCCAGCGGAGTGAGATCGAGCGAAGCGTTGTATTGCTGAGAGCGTTCCTCGACGATATGATTGACCTCGTCCAGAACGATTTTATAATCTATCTGGAACATTTTAAGTATCTTAGCCGCTATAAAATGCTCATTTTTAACGATGGCAAGCAGCAGATGCTCGGTGCCGATATAACCGTGCTTTAAATTACGCGCCTCGTCTTCCGAACAATTTAGCAACTTTTTAGTTTCTTCAGTAAAAAAATCATACATAATTAAATTAATCACCTTTTCTATTTAAATAATATTTACAAATGATTTAATAAAAAATTAAAAATGTTTAACAAATAAAAAATCATGACATTATAAAATAATTTTACTAAAACTTCAAGATATTTTTATACTTATTTTTTATTTAACAATAAAATTTATTGACATTTTCGGCGTTTTAAATTTATAATAATGTCCATGATGAAATTTTCAGTTTACAACTACTCCCTGAAAATAGGCGTTTTACTTGTAATAATAGCCTTTATCGTGGGTTTCTTCGGAAACAAGTACCAGGCGGTTTCTTTCGCTCTGGCTTATTACCAGTATCTTTACGTTCTGGTTATCACTTTCGCCGGCATCCAATACGGCATGGTAGGCGGGTTTTTCACTTCCACGCTCATCTGCATGCTTCACGTCATAGGCCTTAACGTCAACCCTTCTTATTATACGAACAATTCCGCGCCGGTGCATTATAATTTTCAACTGGTTTTTTTCACTCTTATGGGGCTCGTTTCGGGTTTGAGCTATGAAATAACGGGAAAGCAATGCGTAAACCTCAACAAGTCGGTCCAGGAGCTCAGTAAAAAGCTTCAGATAGCCCAGCAGCAGGCTTCGGCCCATCCGGGAGCCGAACCCGCGGCCGCGCCCGTCCAGCAGATCGATACTTCTATAAAATATTATAATTTTTTGCTGAAATTCAGCAGGAATCTGGCCTCGACCAAATCTTTAGAAGACGTGTACGAAACGCTTTTCAAGTCCATCGCTATCGACTACGCCATGAAGGAAGCCGCCCTTTTTACGGTTGCCGAAAAAGGCAGAACGCTTGCGGGCGCTTTGAAAAAAAATCTTACGCATATCGAAAAAATAGAAGATGTCTCAATTAATTTCGGCGAGGGAATAATAGGCAAATCCGCCGTCAATTATCAGGTTATCCTTAACGACGTTTCTGATAAAACGGTGGATTGGCAGCTGGCAATACCGCTGGTGGTCCATAACAGCCTTCACGCGGTCGTGGCGGTGGCCCGCTGCCGTACGATCGGCCTGCTTTCGCAGGAAGACGTGCAGTATATATCTAAGATAGCCGAAATTTCATCGGTAGCTATCGAAAATTACGTTCAAAAAGAAAAATAATCATTACGGCTTTCTTCCCGCCGCTTATGCCGAAAAAAGCATTTTATATTCGGGATTCGAAATTAAAATATTTCTGAGCTTGTCGATAGCCGAGGTTTCTAACTGTCTCACGCGCTCGCGTGAAATTTGAAGCATATCGGCCACCTGCTGATGAGTCTTATATACGTTATCGCAAAGCCCGTATCGCAGCGTTATAGTTTCCTGTTCGCGCGGCGTTAAATTAGTCGATAACAGGTTTTGTATCTGTTCGGAAGCTATATACGAAACGGCCACGTCTTCGGGTTCCAGATTATCCTGATCTGTTATAAAAACATTAAAGCAGTTTTTATCGATCAATTTTTCGATCGAACAGCTGTCGTCAAAAAATTGCATTAAATCCTCGACTTTATCTTCCTTGATTTTAACTACGGCCGCTACTTTTTCGGTGTCGAGCTCGCCGTGCACATTGATTTCCTCATTGACGGCCTTTTTCAGACGATTTACCGTTTTTGATACATTCACGGGAATTCTTATCATACGCCCTTTGTTTTCAATGGAACGTATTATTTCCTGCTTTATCCAGAAGGATGAAAACGTAGAAAATTTGAACCCTAACGAAGTGTCGAATTTTTTGATGCTTTTGATAAGTCCGATATTTCCTTCCTGGACCAGGTCGAGAAACATCAATTTATTATGAGCGTAATGTTTCGCTATTGAAACTACGAGTTTTAAATTCGATTCGATTATTTTTCTATAAGCTTTAGCGTCGCCGTTCTGGGCTAGTGTGAAAAGATTGGCCATTTCGTCTTCCGAAATGACTTCGGTATGCCTGATGTCGGTGAAATAATTTTCCACCAGGGAATCGTAATAACCGGCCCTGTCGATATTTGACATGCTAGATCACTTCCTTTGTTTATTGCTTCGACTAATGTTACGTCTCGATACTGCGTGAATATTATTGCAAATATTGTGTTTTATACTATCTACGAATTTTATGAAGTTTTGAAAGCCGGAAAACAGCTTTTTATATATTCTTATTTCGGAATATTTTTTCAAACGTTTATATCCGGAATAAAGATTCTTGACATTTTATTAAAAATATGTGATAATAACCTTGAATTATTATGCATTATAATAACCTTTTTTCGTTCAACAAGCTTGAATACGTAACCGGCAAAAAAAAACCGGACGTCAGGTGCATACTTTGCGCGATCGCCGAAAGAGACAAACGCGTAGACCTGCTTGAAGTGCACAGGAGCGCCGATTTTCTGGTGTGCGTGAACCTGTATCCTTTCAACGTAGGACACCTTTTAATCTTTCCGCTTCGCCATGTCGAATCCACCAAACAGCTCACTAAAGAAGAAGCCCTTCAACTGCACGAACTCACCAACGAAGCTATGGACGTTCTGAGCGAAGTTTATTCGCCCGGCGGCTTTAACGTAGGCTATAACATCGGCGCCTGCTCCGGCGCGTCTATAGAACATCTGCACATGCACATCGTGCCCCGCTACTCGCGCGAACTCGGTTTCATAGATATTCTTGGCGGCGCGAAGCTCGTCGTTGAGCATCCCGAAGTTACCACCAAAAAATTGAAGGAAGCTTTTCAAAAAAGGAAATTAACGTAAGATGAAAACGCCAAAACAACTTATAAAACTTTTTTTCGGAACTTTGCTGTTCACGTTTTTAACGGTAGTGCTCTCGGCTTATATTTTCGCGAACACTTTTTTGAAACATTACCTGATAAGCGAGCTCAATAAAATATTTCCGGCCGATTTAAAAGCCGGTTATATAGCGTCAGACCTTTTTTCATATATTTCCATGAAAAAAGTATCGTTTCGCAATCAACCCGGTAAAACTCTTACCGGCACTGCCGGCAATACATGCGAAGTCTCCTTCGACTCGCTTTCGCTCACCGGCTCGGTTTTTGACGCAATCGCCAAAAAAGCCGATATGGCGCTTCATTTTTCCGGATTAAAACTAACCTTAAAATCGGACGGCAAAAAAATCTTTTTCCCCGACTGCCTCGGCATAAACGAACTGGATATCAATGCCGGCGGCAACAGCGCTTTTTTAAATTTCTTTAAAATGATAAAATTTGAAAAATGCGACATCACTGTCGAAGTTTACGACGCCGGTTTCAAGGAGTTGCAAAAGTCCCTCTCGCTCAATAAATTCAGCGCAGATATGTGGCTCGCCGACAGGCAAAACCTTAAATTCAAGATTTTGAGCAATTTCGAATATAACGACGAAATGGTAAAGCTCGAAAACGTCAGCTACGAAGGCGCGCTTAATGTAAATAACATGGTCCTCGACGGCCGGCTTAAAATCAACGAAAGCACGATTTCAAACTCGATATTTAAAAATTCGCCCCTGATATTCAACGCCAAATTTTCCTGCGACTACGATTTCACGCTTTACATCTCGATGCTCGGCAAAAAAATATCCGAATATTTATCGGGACAGGCTAATATCAAGGTTTCAGGCGGAAATGTAAGGCTTAAAATTCCTTTTTACGGCGAATTGGTTTTTAATGCGGCCGGCGGCGCCATTAACTTTAACCCCGCCAGATCAACTATTTCTTTTAATGATTTTTCAGCGCGCGCATATAACTCGCACATCGACGTCAGCGGCGAAGTGGATCTTGCCGGCCGGAAAATCGATATGACTTTTAAATCTCCCGAATTTATGGCGCCTGTCGCCGTTAAAAAATTCGAAACGCTCGAAGTCGCTCTTAACGCGGACGTTAGGCTTAACGGCGATTATGGTAACGGCCGTTATTCAATAGTTTCAGCCGCTCCGAAACTCAGCGTATTAAATTTCAAGCGCAAAATATTAACCAACCTTACCGACGTATCCGGCGAAATAATTATCGAACCGGCAAAAAACCTTTTCAAACTCGATAGATTTAAAGGCTCCATAAAAAACGGCTCCATGGCCGCGTCATTCAGCTATGACACGCAGGCCGACAAAATGTCCGGCAACGCCGAGGCAAAAAACATTTCTATTGACGATGTCGACGAGCTATTGAGGCATTTCGAAATCGCCATAGACCGCAGGCTCGCAATCAAGAAAATCGATTCAGATTTTAAACTCGATTTTAAGGATTCCGGCAAATCGCTTATAAAGGGGGCCGGAGAACTTTCAGGATACCAGCTGGCAGACGGAGTGGCGTTAGAAAGCTTCGATTATGAATATAAGCCGCCGGTATTGTCGTTTGCGGCGATCCGATTCGCCTCGCCTCTTGCCGGCCGCGAAAATACAGCCAGAGGTTCATACGACGTTTCAAGCGGCGAGTATTCCTTTAAATCTAAAGACTTTTTAGTAGATCTCGCGCATAACGAAAAAATTAAAAACCTCAGCGGAATGTATGCGGTAAACGTTTCATGCGAAGGCGGAATGAAAAAATATAAAATAGATTTCAACGCCAATATACGCCAGCTCAAATTTAACGGCAAGCCTGTAAACTTTGCAAAATTATCCGGCCGGATAGGAAAGTCCGGCGATACGTATTCGATAAACGACATCGCGATCGACGACTGCATAACTATAAAAAACGGAACTATCGATAAAAACAGCAATTTTAATCTGGACGCTTCGCTTTATGAAGTATCGGTCGGCCAGATTAAAAACTTCGTGGCCGGCGAAAGCTTCGCTAAGCTTACGGGTACGGCGTCCGGCAAAATAAGCGCTTCAGGAAATCTTTATGAACTGGATAAAGTCACCACTACGACCGAACTTAAAAAGATCGCTTTCGCTTACGATAAAATAAAAATCAACAACATATCCGGCGTTAAAATAAAAAACCATAAAACCCGCCTGGATTTCGATAGCTTTAACATCGCGGTAAACGGCCATTCGGTTAAAATAGACGGCTTCGTCGATTACGCCGGCTCGGGCGAGGTAGCGCTTAAATTAAAGCTCGATGACACGGACCTTAAAATGTTAAAACTTTACGCCGGAGAATATATAGACGATATCAGCGGCAAGTGCGATATAGAAGGCAAGCTCAACGGCGCTCTCAGCGACGTGAAATTCGACGGGGCCGTCGGCCTTAACGCTAAAAGCGTTAAATTTAAAGGCTTCAGCGAACCGGTCTCAGACTTTAATATTCAACTCGAATCTAAAAATTACGACATCGCGGTAAAAAAAGGATCGTTCAAATTCGGCGGCACCGACTGGGAAATCGGCGGCAAAGCCATTATCAACTATAAAGAATCTCCGCTCTTTTTAGATTTAATATTCGAATGCAAGAATATGAAACTGGATATCGGCAATCAAAAAGCTTTGGTAGAAGGCAGTTCCAGGCTTGGACTCAAGGGCGAAATCACGAAACCGCGCCTTTACGGTTCATGCAGGGTCACTAAAGCCAAGATCGAGCTGACCCAGGAAATGTTCAAAACTAAAAAAGAACCGGTTAAAGTCGGCCCCGTAGAACTCGACATAATTATTTTCGCGGATAAAAACGTCTGGCTGACAAATAACTTTATAAACGCGGAGCTCAAAGGAAAATTCAATATCAAAACGGTGAAGGAAAATCTCGCGTATACCGGCGATATCGCCACCGTGCGCGGCGTCGTAAATTTCAACGGCCATGAGTTTCAGATCGACAACGGCAAACTGCAGTTCAACGATAATCCGGCATTCGATCCGCTTTTTAATATTGACGCCCACACCAATATAGATATTTTTAAAATACTTCTCCAGATATCGGGAAGCACTTCAAAACCGAATTTTCAGCTTTCGAGCCAGCCGGCCCTCACCCAGCCTGAAATAACCGCGCTTCTTACGACCGGGCGCGCTCAAAACGATCTCAACTCAAAAGAAGCGGCTTCCATGTCTGCTAAAATGTACGCCGACTATCAAAAAGAAAAAGTTCTCGGCGGCCTGAAAAAATCCCTTAAAAAAGGGCTCGACCTGGACGAACTGTCGGTCAAAACCAGCGGCACCGACGAAAAAGGCCGCCGCATCGACAACAGCGTCACCGTCGGCAAATACGTCAACGACAAGCTTTTCGTAAACTATACCGAAACCAAGGAAGAAAATAACGACGATAAAGTCAAAAGCTATAAATTCAACTACAAGCTGAACAAAAACACCGATCTGGACATCAAAGAAAGCAACAGCGACGGTTCTTCGGTCGGCGTTAAAGTCAAAAGAAATTTTTAATAAATTAATACAATATGAAAGGTGATGCATCGATGAGCGGCAGAAAAGTACTCCTCGCCATACTGGACGGTTTCGGATATTCCGATTCGAGCGATTTCAACGCGGTAAGGTCGGCTAAAACCGAATTCATTTCTAAAATATACGATAAAAAAGAATATCCTTTTACTCTCATAAAAACTTCCGGAATGGCTGTCGGCCTTCCCGATGGGCAGATGGGCAATTCCGAGGTCGGGCACATGAACATAGGCGCCGGCCGCGTGGTATATCAGGACTTCACGCTTATAAATAAAAGCATCAGCGACGGAGATTTCTATGATAATCCTGCCCTGAATTCGGCCATAGACAATGCCGTTAAAAGCGGCGGCGGCCTTCACTTAATGGGATTACTGTCCGACGGCGGCGTACACTCGCACATCGAGCATCTGTTCGCCATTCTTCGCCTCTGCGCGCGTAAAAACCTGAAAAACGTATTCCTGCACGCATTTATGGACGGCCGCGACACTTCGCCCACCGAAGGAAAAGGCTATCTCAAGCAAACGCAGGATTTTATGGCGGCAAACGGCGCCGGCAGAATAGCCACCATAACCGGCCGTTACTACGCTATGGACCGCGACAAACGCTGGGACAGAATCGAACTCGCGTATAATGCGCTCGTAGAAGGCGCCGGCGAAACAGTAAAAGATAGCGATATTCAGGCGGCCATCCAGGCATGCTACGATAAAAACGAAACCGACGAATTCATAAAGCCTAAAGTTATAGTTGACGGCGCCGGAAATCCCGTGGCAAAGATAAAAGACGGCGACTCGGTCTTCTTTTTTAATTTCAGGGCCGACCGCACCCGCCAGATGACGCTGGCGTTAACCAAACCCGCGGACGGCTTCGGCGAATTCCAGAGAAAAACCGTGGTTAAAAATCTCTTTTACGTCACTATGACCCAGTACGATGAAAAGTATAGTTTCCCGGTGGCTTACAGGCCGCGCGCGCTGAAAAATATCCTCGGCGAAATAGTCTCCGGCCGGGGCTTTAAGCAGCTCAGGATAGCCGAAACCGAAAAATACGCCCACGTCACCTACTTTTTCAACGGCGGCGAGGAGAAGGTCTTTAACGGCGAAGAACGCGTGCTGGTGCAGTCTCCAAAAGTAGCCACATACGATCTCAAGCCTGAGATGAGCGCATATGAAGTGACCGAAGAGCTTCTTAAAAAGATCGACGAAAATAAATTCGACCTCATAGTGTTGAATTACGCCAACTGCGATATGGTCGGCCATACTGGAATCCTTGCCGCGGCAGAAAAAGCGGTGGAAACTATCGATAAATGCCTGCCGCGCGTTATAGAACGCTTCCAGAAAGTTTCGGGCGGAGTGGTATTGGTCACGGCCGATCACGGCAACAGCGAAAAAATGATAGATTACGAAACCAGGCAGCCGTTCACGGAGCATACCACATTCGAAGTGCCTTTCATAGTATTCGACGCAGAAAATAAAAACATAAAGCTCCGCCAGGGCGGAAAGCTATGCGACATCGCCCCGACGATATTAAAATTAATGAATATTGAAAAACCTGCCGAAATGGAAGGCGAAAGCTTGATTTCTTAATTCACGGCTTTGTTACGATTAATTAACAAAAAAGAAGCGTTTATTTTGACGCTTCTTTTTTATTATATTTTTATGTTCCCGCCGAAAGCGAAGCGTCTTCATTGAAATAATCTTCGATGTCTTCGCTGGCGTTATTCATGTTGGATAACGCGATTAAATTGGCTATGCTGGAAGTTTCCGAATTAATTTTAGGCCTTATCTTGCTGACCACCCTTTTAAACGCTTCGACCACTTTTGGATCGAACTGCTTGCCCGAGCATTTGTCCACTTCGCGAAGCGCCTCTTCGAATGAAAGCGCCGTTTTATAAACGCGGGCGGTCGTCATAACGTCGAAGCTGTCGGATAGCGTTATAATCCTTGCGCCAAGCGGGATTTCTTCGCCTTTAAGGGCGTCAGGATAACCGGTGCCGTCGTATTTTTCATGGTGATGATACGTTAGAGGCGCTATCTTCTTGAGAAAGTCCACCTGATTCATGATGGTAAGGCCGAGCTTGGGATGGCTCGATATCATGTCGAACTCGTCGTTGGTGAGCGAGCCTTTTTTCTGCAGAATAACTTCGGGTATGCCTATTTTGCCGATATCGTGCAGAAGGCCGGCGAACCTGATGGTTTCGATTTCTTCTTTAGACAGCCTCAATTCCTTGGCAATGGCGACCGAATATTCCATAACGTTTTTGGAATGGCCGTGCGTGTAATGGTCTTTGGCGTCTATGGCGGCGGAAAGCGCCGTTATCGTGCTGGTATAGTTTTTCTGCATATCGCCGTACAGGCGGGCGTTTTCTATGGCTATGGACGCGTGGGACGCAAGCGTCTGAAGAAGGGTTATTTCAGATTGCGAAAAATAATGGTATTTATTGAAAAAGCAAAGAATTACCCCGCGCCCGCGTCCTTTAATAATTAACGGGACGGCCACTATCGAAACCAGCCCCAGGGATTTTATATAATTTTTGTCTTTAACGTCGTTGTTTTCGGCTATATTAAAAACGGTTACAGGCTCGCGTTTAGCGATAGCCTGGCCGGAAATTCCTTCGTTTATCTTTATTCTCTGCGTCTTAAAATAGTGGTCCGTAACGCCGTATGAGGCTTTTATAACAAGGTCGTTGGTGTCTTCGTCGAGAAGTCTCAGGAATGCGACTTTAGCGTCTATCAGCTGCGCCGAGATCGAGACTATAAGCTCGAGGACTTTGTCAAGATCGAGAGTGGAAGTCAGCGTGCGCGAAACTTCGAACAGCATCGACATTTCTTTGACTTTACGCTCCATGAGCTCGTACGAGCGGGAATTCTCGATGGCGATAGCCACCTGCGAGGCGAAAGTGGATAGCGTGCGCATATTATCTTCGCTGAAGCCCGTTTCCGTAGTAGAGCTGACGTTCAGAAGGCCTTTTATCTGGCCCTTGATGAATAGCGGAAGAACGAGGTAAGACTTTATCTGGTGCGATTTAACTTCGATATCTTCGTATCCTTCGCTGACTTCATAATCTATTGAAATGTGGTCGCGCGCGACGTTTTTCTTGGTCATATCGCTGTAAGAATTTATCACTATGTCGCAGACGCTGTCTATAGTTGAATTGCTAAGGTTTTCGCTCGATATTATATTGAGTTTGAAGTTGTTTATATCTTCTTCGATAAAAAACGCGCCGACTGAAAAGTTCATAAGGTCGGAAAGCGCGTCCATTACGAGCCTGAATATTTCGGTATGCTTGAGCGTTGAATTGAGCGCCTTGCCTATCTCGTTCAATTTTAAAAGTTCGTTTATACGCTGCTTTTCTACGACGTTAAGCTGTGAAACCGTTATGGCGTTGGCCGCCTGGCTTCCGAATAACATAAGCGTTTCCAGATCTGCCTCGTCGAAAACTTTAGCGGACGATGTGACGTTAATGACGCCGACCGGCTCGTTTGCGGAAACGAGCGGAACCGATATGCCTGAGCGGACATTGGCGCGTTCGGAATAATCGCCGAAAGGCGGGAAGAATTTCACCGTATAATTAGCGTATTCGGTCTGAGTTATCGTATTTTTATAAGATTCATGTATGGATATGATAGGCGAACATTCGTTCGCGGCCGAACCGGCTGTCCCTTTGCCGCGTTTTATGCGCATTTTTTTTGGATCTATCTCTTCCGGCAGATTACGGGCGGCCTCGATATAAAGTTCGTCGCTCTTTTTATCGAGAAGCAAAAGCGCGCCGCCGTCGCCGCCTACTTCGTGGATGGCCATATCGAGTATATATTCGATAAGTTTTTCATAGCTCATCTGGCCCGAACTCATCGCGCGCGTAACGTCCAGCAGGCTTTTAAGCGACTGGACGTTTCTGGCAAGAGAAGTCTGCGCCGTTAGAATATTTTCATATAATATGGCGTTATAAATAAAAGCCACGACGTTATTAACGATAACCGAAAAGTTTGTGATCTGTTCCGGCTGGAGTTTGCGCACTTTGTGCGAAAAAAGGTAAACCAGGCCAATGTTGTGATTTTTAATCGTAAGCGGAGTCGAAATCAGTTCCGTGACAAAATCTATCTTTGACGCGGGCAGCACGGCGTTTTGAAGCTCCGCCGAATTAACCACTTTCAATTTATGAGTTAGATCGAATTCGGGATCTATGCCGGCGTATCTTTCGCGGATCATATCGAGCATATTATTCAGGAAATAATTTTCGACGCGGCGCTTGGAATGAAAAAAGACCGAATTTTTATGCGTCAGAAACAGCGCGGCGTAATCGTAATCTATTGTCTTCTGAATGATTTTATACATTTCACGCCAGATGATGCCGGGATCTTCGACGGTTTTAATATTGGCTATAACGTCGTTTACAAGGTTGATGTTGGTTATTTTGTCTTCGAGTTCATGATTTAAAAGCGAAAGCAGCATCTTGCCCTTTTTATTGCGGCCGAGATCGAGCTCACGGTCGGAAAGCGCGGCCCTTAAGGTTTCAACCTCTTTTTTCAGCTGTTCGTTTTCATGGAGAATTTCTAAAGTTTTTTTAAAATTGTCTTTCATTGATTTCTCCTGAACTGTTTCAAGTCTCCCGATTCGTTGTAGCAAACTCTGTTACGGCCGCTGTGTTTGGCGTGATACAGGGAATCGTCGGCGGCTTTTATAAGAGAATCGTTCTCACACGGGATGTTTTCGGCGAACGTGCTTACGCCTACCGAAACCGTAACTTTTAAGCTTAAAGTATCGTTTTTAGATTTGACCTTAAAATTATTTTTCTCTATTTTTTCCCGTATTCGTTCAGCGAGCCCGAGCGCGCCCGGAAGGTCGGTTTCAGGCGCCACAAGTATAAATTCTTCGCCGCCGTACCTCGCGACTATATCGATTTTTCTGGCTTCGTCCATCAAAATCCTGCCTACGGCCCTTAGCACGTCGTCGCCGGCCTGATGGCCGTAAATGTCGTTGAACGATTTGAAATGATCTATATCGAGCATAATTATTGAAAGCGCCAGCGAATAACGTTTCGCGCGCTGAATTTCGGTGGTGAGATGCGAGTAAAAATAACGGTAGTTAAAAACGCCCGTCATTCCATCTATAGAAGCGAGCCTTTCCACTTCGTTGTATAATCTGGCGTTTTCGACGGCTGAAATTATATGGTTGGAAGCCAGCGTGAGAAAGCGGATGGCGCTTACGCTGAGCTTTTCGAGCTCGCGGCCTGAAGAGAAAAGCCCCAGATAGCCGTAGATATTGTTATTGTAGTTAAGCGAGAGCCACATGGATGATTCGATATTTATTTTAAGCTTTTTTTCCGATTCTTCGTCCTTGAATTTTGGCATTTCTTTTATTATGGTAAAATTCGAGATATCTTCGTTGAGGTTTTCTTTTAATTCTTCGAGTATAGTGGGGAAATTACTTTCTATATCGAAACATTTTTGCGATCCGGCCGCGATTATTTTGAACTGCGAACGGGAAATCGCTATTACGGCCACGATATTTTCATAATTATGGCATATGCTTTTAAGCGATATCCTTAATATGCTTTCCACGTCGAGCGTCTTATTAACGGCATTTGAAAGCTTGTGCAGAAACTCGAAGCCGTTTTTCTGCACTTTGGTTTCATTAAACAAAAGCTCGCGCTCGTATATTATGGAAATAGGCGTGGAAATAGCTTCTACGAGGTTGGCGTCGATTTTGGTGTCGCTGATGTCGCTGTTTTTAATATAAAGCAGAAGCATCGCGCTGAGGCGCGAATTGACGAAAAGCGGAAAATAAAGGAAGCTCATTTCGCCGTCTAGATCGTCGGGGATTATATGCCGGGAAATATCGAAAATTCCGGCGGTTTTGAGATCGAATTTTTTTTCGGCGACAAGCTTCGCTATTCTGGATTTGCTGAGTTTATACTGAAACCCTGGCTGGATATCGAATTCCTTATCGATAGGGTTGTATATGACGACCGACGCGCCCTTGATTTTCAGATGATTTTCAAGTATGATGAATATTTTTTTGAACGCCTCGTTAAGCGACAGCGAACCCGCCAGAGCGCTCAGCAGCTCGTTAGTAATGAATATTTTTTCGAAACCGGACATTATGATTAACCTACCTTTACCGCGATAAACGCTATATCGTCTTCTAAATCTTCACCGGCCATATGAGAGGTGAATTGACTGATTATGGCCTCTTTTATTTCTTCGGCGCCGCCGCGCGACGAAGATTTTATTATCTCGCACAGCCTGGCACGGCCGAAAGCTTCGCCTGCGGAATTTTTAGCTTCGACGAGGCCGTCGGTGTATATAAGAAGGATATCGCCGCTGTTTAAAAGCAGGATGCCTTCTTTAAAATCGGAATTACGCATTACGCCGAGCGGCGAATTGCGGGATTCGTGGACTACCGCGCTGTCGCCGTCTTTGATATAATGAATGACGGGGCAATGCCCGGCGTTTGAAAACGCTGCGCGCCCGCCAGAAGGAGATATCTGCATCAAGAAAAGAGTTATGAAATTATACGTATCGATATCTTCGCATACGAGGTTGTTGAGTTCCGACATTACCGTGCGCAGCTCGCCGTTGTATCTGCAAACCGCTCTTATCTGAGCCCGGAGCATGGCTGCGGTCATCGCCGCGTTTATTCCGCGGCCGCTGACATCGGCTGCTGCAGCTATTATAGAATTATTGTCGGCCTTGAAGACGTCTATAAGGTCGCAGCCCAGGCTTTCAGACTGCATATATCCGCATGAAAGCGTTATTTTCGGAGTTTCGATTTTAAGGGACGGCGAAAGTATTTTTTTTATGCTTCCGGCGCATTCGTTAAAAAATTCGGCGGGTGCGGAAGTTTTTTCGGTTGCGCCGTCTGACGGATGTAAATTTAAATCGGAAGGTTTTATATTAGCCGGATCAGCGGCCGGTATAATTTCTTCGGCTTTTTTTTCAAAAGTTTCGTTAACGCTGCGCACTTTTATAAGATTTAGCGAAAGCGAGAAAAAGTTGGCGAGCATCCACATAAGCTCGTACTCGTCGTCGCCGTAGGAAAGCCTGTTGAATTTATCGTAAAGAACTATGGCGCCGCATACGATTCCGGAAACCCCGTTAAACGGTATCACCGCAAGTTCTTCATCGGAATCGAATAAATTTTTACGGAAGTAGGGCTCGTTTTTCTCTATGACGGAGCCTATAAGGCCGTAGCCGCACGGGAGCTTGAAATTGGCGGCGAAATCTTCGTTGAATCCGCGGCATGTTTCGACATAAAGCTCTTTTTTATGGTGATTTATTCCGAGGATCATGGCCTGTTCGACGTTAAATACGCTGCAGTATGCGTTTAAAGTCACTCCGAGTAGATTTTCGTAAGAATCTACTGAAACGAGCGAATGGCTTAAATCTAATATTTTAGTTATTCTGCAAGCCTTTTCGACGACCTGGCTTTTTTCGAGCTTGAGATCGCCGATGAGTTTCTGCATTTTCTGGTTGACGGCGAGCGTTTTAAGCGCGAGCGCGGTCATATGCGCGAGTATGTTGAATGACAACAGTTCCTGCTGAGTGAGAGAAAATTCGTCTTCGGAGAATATAGCGAAAATAGAATATACTTTGCTTTCTATGAAAACCGGCAGAATAAGCGAGCCTTTAAGTTCGGCCTTTTTTTTGGAGTTATAAGCCGCGGCCTGTTCGAGCCCGGATCCGTAGTGCTCGAAATCTATTAACCCGGATATACTTATGCTGTCAGATACTATCGAGCGGTCGTTCACGAAATATTTTAAGATAAAAGGCTCGAGGGCCTGAGTGAGGCTGACGAAAACGTCTTCGGTGAGGCGCCCGCGGGAATTTATCGCGACCAGAAAGCGCCCGTTAGGTTCGCTCGTAACGCTGGCTGCGAGCGAAGCTTTTTCAAAGCCTCCCAGAAACGATTGTATCGTTTTAAATATTTGCTTTTTACCCGATATCAGGCCGAATTTCTGAATCAATTCAGAAATTTTATTGAATTCAGACATTAGTTAGCCACAACCCACCTGTTTTTTTGTAGCTGATTATACTATATTTTTCTTTTATATTCAACTATAAAATTATATTTAATAAATTTATAAAAAATAGTTGCAAAATGTATAGCCGGTATGTTATAATAAAAAGATAAACTAAAAAATAAAAAGACGAGGAGGTGAACTAATGCCACGTATTAAATCGCAAATAGCGCGTCTTAAAACGAACAACAGAAACAACATAATAAACAAAGCAAGAAAATCGCAGTTAAAAACCGCTATTAAAAAATTCGAAGCTGTTTTAGCTACGAACAATAAAGATGAAATATTAAAAGCTTCAAAGCAGGTTGAAAGCATTATCGATTCTACGGCTCGTACCGGAACAATACACAGAAACAAAGCTGCCCGCACCAAATCGAGACTCCAGAAGCAGATCAATAAAGCTGTAAGCAACAAATAATTATTTTATCGAATATTACCGTCCGGGCGGGGATCCCCGCCCGAGCAAAAAAACTTATGCCTATTAAAATCGTCCAAGGATTTTGATAGGTGTAGTTTTTGTAAGACGGTTAAAATTTAAAAGTGGAGGAAAAAGGATGACTAAATTAAAACAGGTTTATAAATGCGCTCTCTGCGGAAATATCGTCGAAGTGCTGCATGAAGCGGGCGGCGAACTGTCCTGCTGCGGCCAGGCCATGGGGCTTTTAAACGAAAACACCGTCGACGCCAGCCGTGAAAAACACGTTCCTGTTATAGAAAAAACCGCGGACGGATATCTGGTAAAAGTAGGCGCAGTGGCTCATCCTATGGAAGAAAAGCACTTCATCGAATGGATCGAATTAATTGCCGATAATAAAATATACAGAAAACATTTAAAACCCGGCGACAAACCCGAAGCCGAATTCTGCATAAAAGCCGACAAAGTCGAAGCCAGAGAGTATTGCAACCTTCACGGCCTCTGGAAAGCATAATTTTTTTTTAAGAATACAAAGCGCGCTTTATGCCTTTTTTTATAGGCATGAAGCGCGCTTTTAAATATGCGATTCAAAGAAATTTTAATTACCTTAATTTCTCCTTTTTTAATAGCCTTGTCCCCGGTTTTGTTCTTATACTCAATAAACCTATCCGAGGTCCGTTTTTCTTATCTCGCGCTTCCGTCTCTGGTTGCATTGTCATTTGCCTGCGCATTGCTTTCAGGCATTTTATCGTTTACTAAAGATTTGAAAATATCGGCGGTTATGAGTTCATTTATTCTTTCGCTATTTTTTTTATTTAAGCCGGTCACAACAGTTATAAATCTTAACGGCTTTTTTTATATGACGCTTTCTATTTTAGTTTCACTATTCCTTTATTATTTTATGCTAAAAAAAATAGGAATAGACATTTTCGGCAATTTTATTTTTTATTTTTCTATCGTTTTAATTTTAATGCCTATTATTAATATATTATCCTTTCATGCTCTCAATTATAGTTTGGCAGGCGAAGAACCGGCCGCCGGCTCATTTGGCTCTAACGGCGGCGGCCTTCAAACAAAAGCTGACATATTCCATATTATGGTCGATTCATACGCCGCCTCTGAGGCCCTTAAAAACATATACGGCTATGATAACTCCGATTTTATAAACTTTCTTAAAGAAAAAAATTTTTATGTGGCGGAGCAAAGTTTTTCAAATTATTCATTCACGCTTCCATCGTATATAAGCATTTTTAATTTTGGATATCTTCACGATTTCAATAATAACATCGGTTATTCGAATTACTTATCACAGAATTTATTATGGAAAAACAAAGTTTTCAAAATATTAAAAAATTTCGGATATGATATCACCGTCTTTAAAAGCGGCGATTCGCTTACAGATTTTCCCGAATGGTCGGTCGACGAGATTATCGCTCCCGACGGCAATATTTTTTATGATGAAAATTTCTGTAACGCGCTTATAGATGCCACTCCGCTCGAAGGGCTTTATAGTTCTTTTAAAATCGATAAATACGCCGCAAAGCGTTCAAAAATTCTTTTCAATTTATCGGCCTATAAGCAAATCAATGAAAAAAATAATCCTTCTTACGTTCTTATTTTAATTGACAGTCCGCACGCTCCATTTTTATTCGACGAAGAAGGAAAGCCCCTCAATGAAGAAATTTTTTCAGGCTCTGCGCAAAGTTATGTATCCTCATATAAAAAACAGATTCAATTTCTGAATAATAAGTTGAAAGAGCTTATAAATAAATTAATTACAAAATCCAAACGCCCTTTCGTAATTTTTCTTCAAAGCGATCACGGACCGGATTCTTATTCTACGGCCATCATCAGAAAAAAAAATCCGGGCGCATCGATGGCCCAAAAAATAATACCTGATGAAAAAAGATATTTTCAGGAAAAATTTTCAATAATCAACGCTTTTTATTTTCACGATATGGATTATGAAAAACTTTATCCTTCAATATCTCCTGTAAATACTTTCAGGGCGTTCCTGAGTAAATATTTAAAAATTAAAATAGACTTATTGAAAGATGAAAGCTATTATATGTATTCGCCGCCGGATTTTAAAGATATTTCAAACATATTGAAAAGCTCCGCCGGTTCCGATGCGCGTTAATTAATGAAAAAGCGAGCTAATTTATTGACACCGCTTCCCGGTTTATGCTAAAATAAGTAAATTTTTACAAAAAAATATGTGGAGAGATTATGAAAAAATCAAAAGTTACGGTATTAAAAGTTAAGCCGGGCACAATTTTAAGCGATATAGACCGCCTGATGTGCCTTGCGGATTTTAAAAACGCTCTGGATATAAAATCCGGCACCATATTAAAAGACAACATTTCATGGCATTTTCCAATGCCCGGCGCTAATACCACCCCATGGCAGCTCGAAGGCGTTACGCGTACGCTTAAAATGCACGGCTACAAAGACGTCGTATGCGTGCAGAATAAAACAGTAGTCACCAACGCTTTCAAAGGCGAAGATCTCAATAAATATGTGCCTTTGTTTAAAAAATATAAAGTGCCGGTGCTTTATAATTTCAAAGACGAAGACATGAAATGGGTCGTTTACAAACCGAAGTTTAAAACTCTCGTGCTGCACGATATTTTTCCGGAAGGAATCATGGTTCCGGATTATTTTTTCGGAAGAAACGTCATTCATCTTCCAACCGTCAAGTGCCATATTTACACCACCACGACCGGAGCCATGAAAAACGCTTTCGGCGGGCTTTTAAACACCAGGCGGCATTATACGCATTCCTGGATACACGAAACGCTCGTGGACCTGCTCGCTATCCAGAAAGAAATACATTCCGGCATATTCGCCGTCATGGACGGAACCACCTGCGGCAACGGGCCGGGGCCGCGCACGATGTTTCCGGTAGAAAAAGACTATATGCTCGCCTCCGACGATCAGGTGGCGATAGACGCGGTAGCTGCCAAAATGATGGGATTCAACCCCATGGATCTGGCTTACATCAGGCTCGCCGACGAACACGGCCTTGGCAACGGCAGGCCTGAAAACATAGAAATCGTAGGAGAAGACATTAAAAACGTCAATTTTAATTTCAGCGTCGGAGACAATTTCGCCAGCAGCGTCGGAGATGTCATGTGGTTCGGAGCGCTCAAGGAATTCCAGAATTTTTTCTTCAGAACGCCGCTTGTAAACCTTTTCATATTCGCGTCGGAGTTTTACCACGATTACCTGCGCTGGCCGTTCGTGGACAGCAAAAGCTATCAAAAATGGCTATGCGAGTCCAAATGGGGAAAACTCTTTAAAAAATATTAATCATGAAAAAAATTAATTTAATAATTTTCGAAACCGATGTAAACCGCTTCAGCGTGGCTTACCTGCTTTTTATTCTCGAAAAGGAAAAGTTTGCGGGCAATTTCAACCTGCATTTTTTTAAAACTCCCGCGGATATCCGTGCTTTACTTGAAAATCAGGCAATTTTAAACGGCCCCTGCGTTTTCATGTTTTCTTTTATGAGCTCGCTTCTATGCGAAGTGATCGAAAATATCGCGGAAATAAAAAATGGATTTAAGCTTTCCGGCATGAATAAAAATTGCGTTTTAATAGCGGGCGGTGCCCATGTTACAGGCGACCCTGATTCCGGCGTCAAAATGGGTTTCGATTTGATTTTTAAAGGCGAGGCCGAACGCAGCTGGCCGGATTTTCTGCGCCTTGCAGTGGAAATGCCCGGCGAATCATGCTTCCGCGAAAAAGTCCTGTCGGGCTTCGCTTCAGCGATCGTAAAAGACGAACGGCCGGTCCCGCTGGATCTTTATCTTCCTTTCGGCGATATTTACTCTCTGGTGCCGCCTCTCGAAATAATGCGCGGCTGCTTTTACAACTGCCGCTTCTGCCAGACGGCTACGTGCGAAGTTAAATACCGCAGCCTTTCTTCCATAGAGGAGTTTTTTGCGGAATACAGGCGCAGGCAGTTCAAGCGCCTTTGCTTCATCTGCCCGTCCGCTTTCCACTATTCGGCCGAAAAGCCTTCTAAAATAAAGGCCGACACGATCGAATGGATGCTCGAAACCGCGCGCGAAAAATACGGAATCAAATATATCGAATACGGAATATTCCCTTCCGAAGCCAGGCCTGAAACCATAAGCGACGAGACGGCCGGCATCATAAAAAAATATTGCAGTAATAAGAGGGTTTCCATAGGCGCGCAATCGGGCGACGGCGGGCGTATAGCCAGGCTGGGGCGCGGGCACGGGCTCGACGCGGTGCATAACGCCTGCGAAACGCTTAAAAGGCACGGCCTTACAGCCGTAGTGGATTTTATCTTCGGGTTCCCCGAAGAGACCCAGGAGGAGCAGCTTACGACGCTCGCCGCGATAAAAGACATCCATACCAGGTACGGCTCGCGCATTCAAACTCATTTTTTTCTTCCGCTTCCCGGCACTCCTTTATATTCCAGCCGTTTTTCACCACTGGGGCCGAAAGCCGAAAATCTTCTCAAAAAATACAGCTCCGGAGGCATCTGTACCGATTGGTACTTAGAAGGCATAGAGCAGTCGAAAAGGATATGTAAAATTCTCGATTCCTTTCAAAGCTGACGGACTGAGACAAAAAAATAAAGGCCGGCTAATTTTATTGACTTTTTCTTATTTTTTTAGTAAATTGTCTTTATTATATCACCTCAATTTAATACAAAGAACGGAGACCATATCATGAAAATAAATTTACGCGGCGCTGCGGTTTGTACGGCGCTTTTCATTTTAGTTTTATCTTTTGCCGTTTGCGGCTGCGGCGGGGGCGGATCGTCTTCGCCGATATTTTTCGACAATCCGCAAAACATATCTGTAAAGCTTAACATGCTCGACCGGACGCCTTCGCAGGCGTATGTAAGCATACCGCAAAACGCGCTGGGCACGGTTAATATAAGCGTGATAAGCATTAAAGACAAAAAAGAAGTGGCCAATAAAACCGTCGATTATTCTTTAAACGTTTTCACATTCGACAACCAGATTCCCGCAGGCGACACCTATTCGGTAATAGTAACGGCCAGGCTGAAAGAACGCGCCAACGATATTTATGAATCTATATGGCAGGGCTCGGGAACGGTGACCGTTTTAAACGCGGAAAAAGCCCTGAAAACTCCCGGCGCAAACGAAGTTTCCGTATCGCTTGTTTTTAGAACTATCGAATATATCAAGCTTTATCCGTCTAAGATAGTTTTCGATCCCGCTTTACCTGTCGGCGAAATTACGCCTTCCACTATAATACCGTCTTTTAAATTAAGCGTTCTAGACCAGTTCGGAAATACTATGACGTCCGAAAACGGCCTTATATCGGTCAGCCTTGAAAATGGTTCGTTTAAAGATTCAATAAATTCTAAAAATCTGGCGAACGGCTCCGCGGTATTTTCAAATCTGGCGGTATCCAGCTTAATTCCCGACCAGGCCGGCTATATAAAACTTAAAGCGGTTTACGGTTCGCTTACGGCATACAGCCAGCCGATAAAATCCAGCGGGGCGGTTATTCCGGATTCTTTGCTGGCGGGCTATTTAACCGATGATTCCGCGGCGGCTCCCGGCATGAAAAAGTCTTACGCGCCGCTGGCCGGTAAAGAAATCAAGGTGATTTGCGGTAATCTGCAATACTTTACGGTGACGGATTCTTCCGGATTTTTCAAACTCGACTTAAAAGCCGGACCTTCGGAAGTCCCGGTTTATATAGAATTTTTAACCTCATCCGGCTCCGCCGTCAGGCTGCAGACCTTCATAAAAGGGGCGAAAGTCAAGCTCGCGAATATCCGTATAGGCCCAGGCGGCGAACCGCGGCTTATTACTTCGGAGCTCGCGGCATCATATGATTCAAAGCTTGACGCGTAGCTGGTAAAAAAAGCCGTAGATGATGAAATCGCTTTAAAAGCTTCGTCAGGAAGCGCTGCCGGGTTTAGCGGCCGCGTTCAGGCCGCCGGAACTGGCGCAGCCGTCGCCGGAGCGTCGCTCACGATAGAAAAGCTTTCCGTTTCCGTTCAAACGGACCAGAACGGAAATTTTACGCTTAGCGCGGCGCAGGGCGTTTTAACGGCCGGCGATTATATGGTTTCGATGTCCGCCGGCGGCTATGGGCCTCAATCGCAAACTGTATCGGTTTCTTCCTTCGATTACGGTTTCATCGTAGAATCGATAATTTTTAACGCGGTAGAAAAGCCCAACACTCCGCCTTCGCTGAGCATAAAATCAGTCAGCGGCTCTTCACAGAACATTTCGATCGTTTTCGACCTTTTCGACGCAGAAAACGATCCCTGCCAGATAGACGTTCAGTACTCGCTCAACGGCGGTTATTCTTACCTGCCGACTTCCAGCGCGAGCGGGGCGCTATCGAATGCCTATCCGGGCGCAAATTTAAGCGCGGTATGGTTTTCGGCGTCGGACTTTCTAAGCGACCAGGCTTCCGTGCGCATCAAGCTTATTCCCCGCGATTACCGCGCGTCAGGCCAGGCCGGCGAATCCGGAGTTTTCGCAGTCAACAACAAAATAGCCGATCCCGAAAATAACCCGCCTGTGATAATGGGCGTTATCGTTTCCGGCGAACGCGGCGATATTTCGGTAAAATATGACCTTATGGACCAGGACGGCGACAGCTGCGCCGTGGAACTATATTATTCTATCGACGGCGGGGCCACGTTCACTCGCAGCGCAAATTACTCGTCATACGGCCGGCGCGAATTTCCGGCGACCGGACTTTCTTTAGTGTGGAACTCCGCGCTCGATTTTCAGAGCGAGGAAAAAAACCTAAAAATCAGGCTGACGCCTAACGACTCGCGCAGCAGCGGCACCAGCGGCGAATCGGGCGTATTTTACGTCAACAACATTAAGAATACTCCGCCGGTCATACAAAATTTAAGCGTTTCAGGCAATTATAAAGATATCTCGCTTTCTTACGATCTGATCGAACTCGACGGCCATTTATGCACTGTAGAAGTGTCGTATTCGCTGGACGGCGGGCTTAATTATATAAACACCGTAAATCTTTCGGGCGAAACTTCGAGCGTGGCCGCCGGCCAGGGAAAAACTCTTATCTGGCATTCGTATTCGGATTTTACTTCAGTAAATAAAACAGTTTATATTAAAGCCGCGCCTTCGGATAAATACGGTTACGGTACAGAGGCCGTTTTCGGTCCGTTCGCCGTTTATAACGGCGGCGGAAGGCCAGAAATATCGCAGCTCGCAGTTTCAGGCAATTCAAAAATCATCGATATTTCTTATGAATTAAAAGACATCGACGCATCTCCGTGCACCGTCGAAGTGTATTATTCACGCGACGGCGGTTCTTCATTCGTTCAGAGCGGATATGTAGAAGGAGACATACACGCGGTCGCGCCCGGCGCGAATAAATCAATTAAATGGAACTCCTACGGCGACTTCCGCACCAGCGAAAAAAGCGTCGTCATAAAATTATTGCCCATAGACGATTTCGGCGCCGGCACCGAAGCGGTTTCGATCGCGTTCGAAGTGAATAACAATATAAACCGTCCTACCATAGCCAATCTTTTAACCAAAGTAAATTCCGGCGAAGTCGAGATAGTTTACGACGTGGACGATTTAGACGCGAGCACATGTCATGTTCAGTTTCAGTACGCCACGGAAGCTTCGGGCGGCTATCTGAATTCTATTTTCGTAACGGGCGAAACCGCCGAAGTATTTCCGGGCGCCGGAAAAACTTTGCTATGGAACTCAAAAGGCGATTTCACCGAAAACTACGACAGCGTGAGCGTCAAGCTGATAGTTTCCGACGACGGAGGACCGGGCGGCGAGGCTATTTCGCAGCCGTTCAAAGTTTATAACAACGCGTCCAGCGAAATTTTCATAAACTCCGTAGCCGGCAATTCGCAAAACATAACCGTAGATTTTAATCTCACCGACGCTGAAGGCGACGCTGCCACTATAGAGGTATTTTATTCACGCGACGGCGGCGTTTCATTCATAAAAACCGCAAGCGTAACAGGTTCGATTTCGAACGTAACGCCCGCAAATAATTTAAAACTGGTATGGGAATCCGCCAAAGATATAGTTAATCAAAACGCGTCCGGGGTTATCTTGAAACTCGCCGCTATAGATTCCAAAGGCAATGTTCAAAATTTTAACGTATCGCAGCCGTTCGCCGTCAATAATTACGTCCCGCCTCCGGTAGTGGTGCCTGTTTTAAATAAGGCAGAGATGGTTTCGGGCAAAAAAATAAAGTTGACTTTCAGCACTAATATCAGCGTGTCCAATCCGCAGGATACGCTTTCTAAAATAACTTTAGATGGTTTATATTTCGAGTCCGGCATAGATGTTCTTGAATATTCCGGGCAGTCTATTACCATAACAGTTAACGGCACCAGTAATTTCAGCGATATTCTTCCCGCAGCCCAATCTGACGGCATTACAGTCGGCGAAATGCATGCCGGCCTGAAAATTCTTGCAGCAAATGGCATTAGAAGCGGTACCGGCACGGAAGCCGCGGCTTCGGCCGCCGGCAATGACGTATTGCGCGACACCACCCCGCCGGACGATCTTTCCGCGCAAAATTTATCGTTTTTAGGTTTCAGCAATATGCGGTTAAAAGTATTCAGCACTGGCAGTTTTTCACTTTCAGAATACTCCAAGCTGGAAGTTTATATCGGTTCGGAACAACCTGTCGTAGTGCCGCTTCCTGCGAATGTTTCCGATTTTATGGATTCGGTTCCGGCGAACACCGATTTGATAACGATTTCCGGCATTGCAGCGCCTCGTTTTACGCCTCGAGCTTCATTGAAAGATAAATCCGTCAAGCGCAGCGTAAATTATTTTCCGCAACCGCCGGATCTGTCAGGCAATAAAGTTTTTTACCGGCTCGTCGACTATGTGGGTAATTCCACAAATTGGATACAGGACGGCACCATTCCATCGCCGCCGCCGGCCGAAAATTTATACTGGAGCAACGCGGCTATTACAGCCACCACGGGCGGTTCGACAGTGGGGCTTCAGGGCGAAACCCTTAAAGCTTATCAAAATTTAAGCGCTACCGTCGAATACAAAGCCCAGGCGGCAAGCCCCGCTCCGGCCGGAGGTTATGCAGCCAATACGGTTATAAATTTTTCCGGAACCGCCATAACATCTAATTATTCTATTTTTTACGTTCTGGCAAACGATTCAGGCAACGAATCAAACTTCATAAACGGAGGCATGGTGCCGGCGGCTCCAATCGAGGCAGCGGCCGCATTAAAACTTAAAAACAACGGGCTTAATTATCAGGCAGTAAATTTGTTGCAGTCATCAATTACACTTTCAAACACCTTAAAAATCGTAGTTCGTACTTCCGTAGATTCGCAAACAGTTGATATGCTTATCGGAAAAGCTTCCGAATCTACAATCGGGCAGGATCAATATATAGAAAGTTACGCCGAAGGTAAAAATGCAACTAGCTTAAAAACTGATGCCATAAACGGAGGAACTTTAAAATTTGCTTATATAAATTCTTCTGGCAACGAATCTTCTTATGCGTCGGATGGTGCATCACCAGGAATCAGCGACTATGTACCGGCACGACCTGAGTCTAACAACATTTTATTTTCTAATACTACTAACACGATAAAAATAACTAATTCAAATACAGGATCTGAAAATGATATAATTAACGTTTTTGAATATGTCGAATCAACTTACTTCAAGCGAGGTTATACAGGCGGCGCAGCAGTGAACGGCTTTGCCGTAAACGGAGTTTACGCTCTTAGCGGAAGCGCGCCTATTGTGGACGACGGAAATATGATAGCTTTTTCATTAGAAAGTTCATATCACAATGAATCAGTTCTCCGCGACAGCGCGGCCGGGCCGTTAGCGCCTGTAAATACAGAATCTTTAAGGGCCGTCTACGATGGGCAAAAAATCTATAAAATTAAAAATATTAATGAGTCCACTGATTTTATCATTCCAGACGGTAAAAAGCTCAACGTTTATATAAATTCAGTATATAGAGGATCGAGAACGGCTTCAGGCGCGGACGTAAAAATTGATAGGCAAGGCGGCTATTCCGATTTTGCCGTAACGCCCGAATTTAACGGCGGCAATCTTACTTTCACCTTTGTTGATGTAGCTACGGGTCACGAATCATCATCGGTTCCTTCAACGCCCACAATGGTACCGCCCGCTATATCATATCAAGCCACTATTATACCCGCTAACTATAACGGCTCTAATAACGGTATAAACTTTATAAACGATTCGCTCGCGCAATCGGTTGTAAACGCTTCCGCGCCCGGACCAACCCAGCAGCTGGCGGTTGCATTCACTACCACTGCATCTTCAGGCAACGCAATTTTCGAAATAATCAACCCTAACGATTCTAATAAAACTGCATTGCTTGAATATCCCATAATATCTTCCGGCGATCAAACAGGTCAATTTACACTTAAAACAGGTGCTTTAGATACAAAATTAAAAGACGCGCTCGGCGCGGACGGCGGAGTAAGTTTCTTAACTACTAATTTATGGATTATAAACGCGGTTGGCAATGAATCATATTCTACATCGGCTTCAGGCTCGATAAGATACGATATAACCGCTCCTATGGTTTCTTCGATCATCGCTAATTTAAGTACAGACGGAATATTTACATATAATGTAACCGATAAACTCACGATCACTTTCAACGAAAATATAGTTGCGAGCGGTTTCGCATTAACTGATATTAAATTCCCTGTTGTAAATGATAGTTTTGGTGCCGGGGCAACGCTTGGTATTACTTCTAATAAAATATCGGTCGAGGCTTTAGGTTCTGGAACCAACGGTATTATTAAAGTAGCGGGCACATATAATAATACCATTACAGTCGCTGGATCGCCATCCGGTATATATTTCACGCCTAATATAATAAAAGACGATGCCGGAAATTATCTTTTAATACCGGTAAACACAACAAATGCAATAGACGTGCAATAGTTTAGCGATTAAATAAAAGCTGATCAACCATAACGCCAAACATTAAACCTTTATCTCGACTTACCATCAAACCATTATTGCTGCGCAGACGCGCGCATGAGCGCGTTTGCGAAAATATGAAAAGAAAATACAAAAAATGAGATTAAAGCGGCGGTGGAAAAGCCGGCGCTCCACAAAAATAAAGCGTCAGGCTAATCAGGGGTTGGAAGGGATTTTAAGGGAAGGGAGGGGCCGTGGCACCTCGCCTTCCCTTATCATAAGAATAGGCTATTTAATAAAGCCGTCGGTTATTTACCGCATTTTCCGCCTTCGCAGCCCATTTTAGCAGCTTTAGCTTTGCCGGCGCAACCGGAACCGTTTTTGCAGCTCGAGTTATCGCTCATGCAGCAGGCAGTTTTTGATTTAGAGCATTCACCGATTTTAGCGCATTCGCAGGAAGCGCAGCATGCGCAATTTTTAATTTCCGCTTTTTTCACTGCAGATTTTTCGCATGCGCAGCTTTTAGCTTCCGCATTTTTACCGCACAAAGCCGCATCTTTTTTCATGGAGCAGTTATCGCCGCAGAGGCAATTTTCGCATTTACAATCGGCCATAGTGCACTTTACAGAGGCTTTTACTTTACAGTTTTGAGAGTCGCCGCACGCCTTCATATTTTCGCAAAGGCATCCGGCGGCGGAATTTTCCGCACAAACGCAAGATTTTTCCGGCGAGCGCATGAAGCCTCTTTCGCCGCTGAAAGCCACTGTAAAAGAAAACGCCAGCACCATAAAAACAATTAACATAACTCCTGATTTTTTGAACATAACTATACCTCCTTAAATTTAACGAAACAAGGTTCCATTTTTTAAATATGCGGACCGGATTTCGCTTTGCAAATCATAAAGCAATCTTAATGCCAGGCCTAAAAAGGCCAGTAAATAGAATTTTTTTATAAAATAAAATGTTTTTTCGACAAAATTGTCGTCAAATATGTTATAATAACTTTATCAATCTTAAGCAGGCCCGTGCTATGGCAATCTTCGCATGGCATGTTAGTTGCGTCTTTAATAATAAAACGATATTAAGATTGAAAGGAGCAGGCATGCCTTCAGGAAAAAATATAAGTAAACCGGTAATAATTATTTTGATAATAATTTTTATATTAATTTCATTCCAGGTTAATGAAAGATTTTTCTATGCCATAGAAAAGTCCAAGGACGAAACTATAGCAGGCACCACCAGGGGCCTTTTGCGTGAAATAATATGGAACGACAATGAATTCCGTTCAAATCTGAAAAAGCATCTCGACGAAATAATAGCCGCTTTTAAGCCGGGCCTGACGCCGGAAGAACTTGCTGCAAAGTACGGCGCAAAAGACGTTTACTTTATGCAGGACGATTCCACCATTACCGCATCAGCTTCAGGAGCCATGACAGGCCTTAAACTGAATCCGCACTTTCAATGCAACCTCGTCGCCGAAGGAAAAAAAGAATATCATTATTTCGGAATCGATCCCGAAGTTCATTGCGAACAGGATGTATTCGGAGTATCATTTCGCGCGGACGGAAAAACCGTCAGGATCATGTTCGAACTCAAAAAACTCGAAAAATTTTTCAACCGGGAAAAGCTGACTGCGCTCATGAAAAATATAGCGCAGTATCAATCGTTAAAGGCGGTCGTGCTTCACGGCTCCGATACGGACGGTCCTATAGCGGCTTATTATGAAAATAACGATCATGACGTTAAAAATTGCGTTTTAACGGAATATTACATTCAACTAAACGGCCTTTCGCTTTTGAAAATGGCGGCTTACAGCCGCGCCGATCCGCTGTCGGCGCTTAAAACGCAAAGCAAAATAATTTTTTCCATTATGATTTTTTTATTTTTCTCAGTATATCTGATTATCGAAAAATACGGCCGGTTGAAATCCTCTATGGCATCGCTTAAGAGCGATTACTCAAGCCTCAGCGAATTCAGTTTTAAAGCGCTCTCTATTTTTCCGTTTCCGGCCGTTTTGATCGAACCCGATAAAAAAATCAGGCCGTTGAATTCGGCCAGCGAAGCTTTAATCAATGCAGGCCGGACAGGCGTTGAAAAGAGTTATTCAAACGACGGAGCGGGAAAATATTATGATTCCGGCGCCGCCGGTGAGCTGGATTTCTTTAAAGAAAACCAGGCGCTGGCGGATTTTATAGAAAATTCAACGGGTTTCAGCCAGACCGAGCTTTTAATAAAAACTCCCGACTCGTCGTTTCGGCCGTACCGCTGTCAGCTGGTTAAATCCGGCGGCATGGCGCTATTGCTTTTTATAGATACGGCCGGTGAAAAAGACCGTGAAATCCAGATAGGCATAGCATCGGAGCATAACATGGCCGCGCTTTTTCTGGCCAAACTCGCCCACGAGCTGCGCAATCCGCTAAACTCTATATCCATGAGCCTGCAAATGGCGAAAGGGCTTCCGTGCGATAAAGAATATCAGGGCCGGGCGGCCGAGCAGATAGATTTTTGCCTCGATGAAATAGATCGGCTCAACCGCATTGTTAAAAATTATCTGGGCCGGCGTTCATTGGAGATTGAAACCCGAAAAGTCGACTTGAATGAAATATTGCTTTATTCGGTTTCGATAATAAAAAAATATATATCCGACGGAAGTTATTCGAAAAGAATCAAATTAAAGTCGTCAATAAATCAGCAGCGAGTTTTGATCGACGGCAATTATGACCTGCTGATACAGGCGTTTTATAATATTTTACTGAATTGCGTACAGGCGGTTTCTGAAATGATTGAAAAATCAGGCGAATACATGGGTTTATTAACGATAAGCGAGTCGTTAGGAGAAAAAACGGCAGATATAACTTTCGCCGACAACGGCGGCGGAATAGCGCCGCAAGCGCTGGAAAGAATTTTCGACGCCGGCTATAGCACGAAATCAGGCGGAAGCGGCCTTGGGCTGGCCATAGTATCGGAAATCGTCAAACAGCACGGCGCGGTAATAAGTATAGAAAGCGTCGGAACCGAAACCAAAGTTAAAATATCGTTCCCGCTAAGTGAAGGAGAATTGAAATGAAATGGACTATATTGATAGCCGATGACGAGCAGGCTCAATTAAACCTTTTAACAAGATATTTCGAATCGAAAAAATATGCGGTCCACTCCTGCGCGTCAATGAAAGACGCGCTTAATAAAGCGGAGCTTTATAGCCCCGACATGATAATAACCGATTTTGCGATGCCCGACGGCTCCGGCCTGGAGCTCGTCAAAGAAGCGAAAAAAATATTGCCTTCGGTCTCCGCTATCATAATAACCGCGTACGGAACCATAAAAACAGCCGTTGAAGCCATTAAGCACGGCGTGGACAATTTTCTCGAAAAACCTATAAATCTCGAACTTCTCGAAGCTATGGCGCAAAACATCCTTAACGGTAAAAAAGTCGCCGTTGAAAGGGACGTGCTGAAAAATTCCGCCATAGACCCGGCGCCGGCCATTCTCGGCAACGACCCTAAAATAAAAAATATTTCACGGATTATTCAAACCGTCGCTCCCCTTAATACCAGCGTTCTTATTACAGGCCCGACCGGCTGCGGAAAAGAAGTCGCCGCCGCCGCCATATGGCGCCAGTCTGAAAGAAACGGCAGGCAATATCTAAAGATAAACTGCGCATCGATACCTGAAACGCTTTTTGAAAGCGAGTTGTTCGGGCATGAAAAAGGCGCTTTTACCGGAGCGGTCGAAAAAAAAGCCGGCATCATAGAAGCGGCCAACGGCGGCACGCTTTTGATGGACGAAATAGCCGATCTTCCAATGGCCGTCCAGCCAAAGCTTTTGCGTTTTCTTGAATCCCGCGAATATTACCGCGTGGGTTCGTCGAAGCCGGGCAGGGCTGACATCAGAATGATATTCGCCACCAAAACCGACCTCATGCGCGCGGTGGAAAAAAAAGAATTCAGGGAAGACCTTTATTTTAGAATAAACGTGGTAAACATAGAAATGCCGCCGCTCAGGGAAAGAAAAGCCGATATAGCCATTATTTTCGAGCACTTCGTAAAAATAATCTCTAAAAAAATGAACCGCGAAGCTCCGGCGCTGGATAAAGAATTGGTCGGCGCTATAGAATCTTACGATTGGCCCGGAAACATAAGAGAATTGATCAACGCGGTCGAGCGCGCGCTAATTTTTTCAAACTCTCCGGCTCTGAAAACAGAAGATTTGTCGCTTGCCGGCGCGGGCTTAAGACCTGATACTCAAATAGAAAATATTTTTAATTTTTTCGGCCGCGGCTTAAACGCCGCGACGGCTAAATTAGAAAAAATTTATATCGCCGACGCGCTTAAAATGTCTAAAAATCAAACCGAAGCAGCTATAAAGCTCGGAATATCCGAAAGGGTCCTCAGGTACAAAATGAAGGTTCTCGATATAAGGTAGAAAGCGGCCGAACTATAAAAATATAGCGTTTTTTTCCGCCTGCGATTGACATTTAAAAGATAGTTTGATAGTATAATACGATGGTAAAAAGCTTTAATTATTAAGGTTCTATTGTATTTGCACGCTTTTTGCCGGCAATTTACGCCTTTAAAAAAATCAGCTAATCTAAATTTTTATATAATAAGGAGATTTAAAATGAACGCGGGAAAAAATAAGAAGGCCGTTATTTATTTAATCTTTTCGATTCTTTTCTGCTTTTTAATATCGGGCTGCGGCGGCGGTGGCGGCGGCTCGGCTCTTATAAACGATCAATCTTCAGGGGCGAACGCGCCATTTTCATTAAAGCTGCAGATGCTCGGCAGCACTTCTGAAGCTCCCGGCTATGCGATGCCGTCCACCGCGGCAGGCGAAGTGAGCGTTACGGTGGCTTCAATAAAAGAACCCGCCCGCAAAGTAACTAAAAGCGCTTCATATAATTCGAGTTACATGGTTTTCGAAAACGAGCTTCTGGCAAACGATACGTATTCGGTTTCGGTTTCGGCCAGATTAAAAACCTCTTCCGGCGACACTCTTGAAATATGGACCGGGAGCGTTTCATCTTTCAAACTGCACGACAACGACGATCTTATTAAAAACCCCGAACTAAACACGGTCAACGTAGGGCTTCAATTCAGCAGATACGAAACCATCCAGATCGTCCCTTCAAAAATAATTTTCGAACCCGCGCTTCCCGTTTCGGGGCTCACGCCCGGCGCAGCCATTCCGGCATTTAGCGTTAAAATGTTCGACCAGTA